>SMWN01000117.1 GCA_004356415.1 Gammaproteobacteria bacterium | reverse complement strand
CGTGCCACGGGTCGCAAAAAATGCGTGTTATAGTCGAGCATCAGGTATTACTTTCAGAAGAACAGCAAGAGGTCAGTAGACTGTGGAAAATCTAGTACAATACTTACTTAATGAAGCGACCCTCTGGTTGCCAAGAGTAATCGGAGTCGTCGTGATTTTAGTCGTTTTTTTTATCCTTGCGAAAATAGCAAAAAGAATAATCAACAGTGCCGCTGAACGATTAAAATTAGATAGTAATCTTACTTCCCTACTTGCTCGTACAAGCAATATTACACTTATGATTTTTGGCCTTGTTACTGCGCTCGGAACCTTAGGTATTAATGTATCCGCGCTAGTAGCCGGTCTGGGGTTGACGGGATTTGCACTTGGCTTCGCTATGAAAGACACTATTTCCAATCTTCTTTCTGGTGTCCTTATATTGTTATATCGACCATTCGAACTAGGAAACCGTATAAAAGTATCGGGTTACGAGGGTATTGTTATTTCTATTGATTTACGATACACGGAGCTTGATTCCGAGGGGAATAAGGTACTGATTCCGAATTCAAAATTATTCACAGATCCAATCACTGTTCTTCAGTAGTGTGCAACCGAATATTTGTTATGCTGAGGAAAATAGATATTTGGCGCTGCATGCCCCACATCCGTGGGTGAGCCAGGTCGTTAAAGTGAATCATAAAATAAAAATGAAATGGCTGCTTATCACAATGTGGGTGGCTCTAATGTTTAAGGAAATTGCATGGTATGGAATTGGCATGGAGTTCTGGCGACAGTGGGAGTGGGGAGGGATCGTTTATTTTGGTCTGCCAATTACTATTATAATATTAGCATTGCTTAATTTTATATTTGGTATTTTAGGATGGAGACATCCGGAAACAAGAAAAATATCTATTGCATCGTTATTGTCTGCTTTTATATGTTCATCACTTGGTATTATAGGATTGTGGGGAGTGGTACATGGTTAAAATTAACATTCTCTCCGAGTAATTACGCAACTTAAACGTCATATGCAAAATAAGTAATAGAATGAGGCTATAGAAATAAGAAAGCCCGGTTTAACCGGGCTTTCCTATTTTTGAATTACAACTCTATCAGAACAAGCCGGTGATATTTCCATCATCATCAATATCGATGCGTTCTGCTGCAGGGACCTTGGGCAGGCCCGGCATGGTCATCATGTTGCCAGCAATCGCAACAACAAAACCAGCACCATTGGCCAGGCGTACTTCAGTAATATGTACGTTGTGACCGGTGGGTGCACCAAGTGCAGTTGGATCGGTTGAGAATGACATTTGCGTCTTGGCGATACAGACCGGGTACGAACCATATTCTTCATTCCAGTCATCCAGTTGTTTTTTGACTTTTGCATCAGCAGAGATACTCGTTGCACCGTAGACCTTGGTGGAAATTTTTTCGATCTTTTCCCATAAAGAATCGCTGTCTTCATAGGTGAGTTGATGTGTGCCAGGATGATTATCCACAACATCGGCAACTACTTTTGCCAATTCTTCAGCACCAGCGCCGCCTTCTGCCCAATGTTTGGAAACCACGGCTTTGACGCCGAGTGATTCACAGCGTTTCATCAACATATCGACCTCTGCATCGGTGTCCAGGGTGAAATGATTCAGACAGACAATACAGGGCAGGCCATAGACATCGGTAATGTTTTTAATATGACGTTCCATATTCACCATACCTTTGTCCAGGGCCTCAAGATTCTCATTTGTCAGTTCATCTTTAGCGACACCGCCGTGGAATTTCATGGCACGAATAGTGGCAACCAGAACAATGGCAGCAGGTTCCAGTCCCGCCATACGTGATTTAATGTTGATGAATTTTTCAGCACCTAAATCAGCGCCAAAACCACCTTCGGTAATGACGTAATCAGCCAGTTTCAAACCAGTCTTGGTTGCCGTGACCGTGTTACAACCATGCGCAATGTTGGCAAATGGGCCACCATGAATAATCGCAATATTATTTTCCAGGGTTTGTACCAGGTTCGGGTTAATCGCGTCTTTTAATAATGCTGCCATTGCGCCCTGTGCATTCAGGTCTCTTGCGTAAACAGGTGTTTTATTGTCTCGCTTATAGCCAATTATAATTCGAGCTAAACGTTCTTTTAGATCGGCACGATTGGTTGCCAGGCAAAGGATCGCCATGATTTCAGAGGCCACGACAATATCAAACCCATCTTCACGCAGATAACCATTGGCAGAGCCACCCATGCCTACAGTGATCTTACGCAGTGCGCGGTCATTCATATCAACGACACGCTTCCACTGGATACGGCGCGGATCGATGCCTAGTTCATTACCGTGACTGATATGGTTGTCGATCATGGCGGATAACAGGGCATGAGCGACACCAATGGCATGGAAATCCCCAGTGAAGTGAAGATTGATATCTTCCATAGGCACAACCTGGGAATAACCGCCACCCGCTGCCCCACCTTTCATCCCAAAGCAGGGACCAAGTGATGGTTCACGCAGGCACATAATGGCTTTTTTACCGATGCGATTTAAGGCATCACCCAAACCCACTGTGGTCGTGGTTTTGCCTTCACCTGCAGGGGTAGGACTGACAGCCGTGACCAGGATGAGTTTGCCATCCTCTCGATCTTTCAGGCTTTCAATGTAATTCAGGGATAATTTTGCCTTGAAATGACCATAGGGCTCTAAATGCTCACTTTCGATGCCATACTGGTCTTTGGCCAAATCAATAATACGCTTCTTGTTCGCTTTTTGTGCGATTTCAATATCTGACATGCCGGCCTCTCCTTCAGCTAGTTACCGGTTGAAAATTTTTATAAAACACAATAAGTTATAAAAACTTATGAAATATTTTTTATACTTTTTGGTGATTGGGTTCACCAATGAACTTCGTATTCTATCGGTTTAAAGGTCATTACACCACACCGTATGGTTCCATGGCGAAGGCGTTACCATATGCGCAGAAATTTAAAGCATTCACGCAAGCGCCCATTATCCAGGCTTCCGTGGAGAATACAGGATCAGCCTCTGGTTATATTAACAAGAGGATATTGTCAGGGATCTATATTTCAGGGATTTAATCAGGCTCCGTCAGACTGCGTGTTGGTCGACTTAACAGGGTGATGATGCCTGCGCTGATGATCAGCAGTGCACCGAAAAGGGTGAGTATGTCCGGTGTTTCAGACCAGAATATCCAGCCATAAATTGCAGCAAATATAATGGTATTGTAGCTGTAGGGACTGACCCTTGCGGCGGGGGCAAGGCTGTAGCCGTGGGTCAAAAGTAACTGCCCCAGTGTTGCTGAAAATCCTGCAAATACCATGGCCAATAATGGTTTTAAGTCGGGTGTTTGCCAATACCAGAACATGGGAATGGCTGAAATCAGGGTTGCGGTGACGCTGAAGTAAAAAACAATACGACGTGTTGGTTCTGTTTTTGATAAATCACGAATTGAAACCATCGCCATCGCTGCAAACACAGCAGAAATCAGACCGACCAATGCGGCAGTAGACAAAATCCCTATACCTGGTTTCAGGATCAGACAGATACCAGAGAAACCGATGGCGATGGTCAATAGAAGTTTACGTGTGGCTTCTTCGCCTAGCCATAATAAGGCAATAATCGCCGTGAAAATGGGTGAGCTGAAATTGAGTAATACGGCTTCCGCGAGAGGCAGATGTGCAATAGCGTAAAAGAAGCAATACATTGCGGCCAGGCCTGTAACGGAGCGGGTGACATGTCCTGACAGGCGATTTGTTTTTAGATTTCTGAAGCCATGGTGATATAGCCAGGGCAACAGCAACAAAAGTCCAAAGCTATTTCTCAAAAATACCAGTACCTCGCTCGGGAGTGAGGCTGACGCGTAGCGTACAAAGACCCCCATTGAGGCGAACATCAATCCGGCCAATGTTATGGCGAGGGCCGCACGGGGCAGATTATACGATTCCTTAAAAGTCATTTATTCAGGTGACCCCCTACAGGTAGGCTTCACGATGTGGATTTAAAAGGGCAAACATTCTACATGATTGAGGCTCGAAAGCAGGGCTGATACTTAAAATAAGCGGCTTCAAGATGGAGAAAAATGAGCATATCTGGTAGCATCATCCGCGAATTATGGAACGAAATACAAGCCTTATTGAACATGCCAACGGTTCACAACGCTTCAGGCGAATCGATAAGGACTCCTCCCCCCAACTAATGTCAATGATGGTCAGAATTTATCATGGGATATAATAAAGTCTAATGACTAAGTTCATTTTTGTTACTGGCGGCGTGGTCTCTTCATTGGGAAAAGGCATTGCTTCGGCATCATTAGGCGCAATTCTTGAGGCCCGCGGTTTACAGGTGACCTTGTTAAAACTTGATCCTTACATCAATGTTGATCCGGGGACCATGAGTCCATTTCAGCATGGGGAAGTATATGTCACCGAGGATGGTGCGGAGACTGATCTCGATCTGGGTCACTATGAACGTTTTGTGCGTACTACCATGGGCAAGCGCAACAATTACACCACGGGTCGAATCTATTTGAATGTGATTCAGCGGGAGCGTCGTGGCGATTATCTCGGCGGCACAGTTCAGGTGATCCCGCATATCACTGATGAAATAAAGAAATGCATTATCGAAGGTGCTGGTGATGCACAGATTGCTATGGTTGAGATCGGTGGTACGGTGGGTGACATTGAGTCGCAACCTTTTCTGGAGGCCATTCGCCAACTCCGATTTGAGTTGGGCGCCGAAAATACCTTGTTTATGCATCTGACACTGGTGCCCTATATCGCAGCGGCCGGGGAGACAAAAACCAAACCAACACAACATTCAGTAAAAGAATTACGTTCCATTGGTATTCAACCTGATGTGTTGCTATGCCGTACAGAAAAGCAACCCTTGCCGGATGATCAGCGTAAAAAAGTTGCACTCTTCACCAATGTTGAGGAGTCCGCGATTATCTCGGGCACAGATGTCGATAATATCTACAAGATACCAAGAAGTTTACATGAACAGGGATTAGATGAGATCGTTGCGAGGAAATTAAAGCTTGATATACCCGAGGCAGATCTCAGTGAATGGGATGCTGTTGTGGAAGCGATGGCCTCTCCACAGGGCGAAGTAAACATCGCAATGGTCGGGAAATATATTGGCCTTGCTGATTCATACAAATCACTTACTGAAGCGCTTACCCACGCAGGTATTCAAACCCGGAGACGTATCAATATAAGCTACATTGACTCGGAAGAACTTGAAACAAATGGTACGGGGTGTTTGAGTGATGTGGATGCGATTCTGGTTCCCGGTGGCTTTGGCAACAGAGGTGTAGATGGAAAGATTGCCGCCATTAAATATGCCAGGGAGAACCATATTCCGTATCTTGGGATTTGTCTGGGCATGCAGTTGGCGGTCATCGAATTCGCCAGACATAAACTGGGACTTAAAGATGCAAATAGTACTGAATTTGTCAGAGATAACAAACATCCTGTGATTGCACTGATTACGGAATGGATGGACCAGAATGGTACCATTGAGCAACGTGATGAGAATACCGATCTGGGCGGTAGCATGCGCCTGGGTGGTCAGCAGTGCCAATTAGTGGAAGGCAGCCGTGTCGGAGAATTGTATAGCAAGGATGTCATCATCGAACGTCATCGACATCGTTACGAATTTAACAATAGGTATAAATCACAATTGCAAGATGCCGGGATGAGTTTTACTGGCATGTCAATGGATGGCCAACTGGTCGAAATTATTGAACTGGCTGATCATCCCTGGTTTGTTGCCTGTCAGTTCCATCCAGAATTCACATCAACACCCAGAGATGGGCATCCGCTTTTTACTGGCTTTGTTGCAGCCGCATCACGTTATCGCGATTCCCAGCATGAAAGTTTGGCAGAATCTAGCGATAGTGAGGAGGCCAGGAATGCAGTTGTGTGATTTTGAAGTTGGCAGTGACAAGCCGTTCTTTTTGATAGCAGGTCCCTGTGTCGTAGAAAGCGAACAGATGGCAATGGATGTGGCGGCTTATTTGCAGGAGTTGACTACAGAACTGGATATTCCTTTCATCTACAAGTCTTCCTACGACAAGGCAAACAGAAGTTCACATGAATCCTATCGAGGACCCGGGATAGAGAAAGGCCTGAAAATATTAGCCAAGGTCAAAGAGACCTTGAATGTCCCTATCCTGACAGACGTACACGATGGTTCGCCTTTGGATGAAGTTGCGGATGTCGTTGATGTTTTGCAAACACCTGCTTTCCTGTGTCGGCAAACTGACTTTATTCAGGATGTGGCAAGTCGTGGCCTGCCAGTAAATATTAAAAAAGGCCAGTTTTTAGCACCATGGGACATGCAACACGTTGTCAATAAGGCAACTGCGACGGGCAATGAACAGATCATGGTCTGTGAACGAGGTGCCAGTTTTGGCTACAATTACCTGGTATCAGATATGAGATCATTAGTTGTTATGCAAGAAACGGGTTGTCCTGTTGTGTTCGATGCTACACATTCAGTGCAATTGCCAGGGGGGCAAGGTGCTCACTCTGGTGGGCAACGGGAATTTGTTGCCCCCTTGGCTCGTGCGGCGACTGCTGTAGGCATTGCCGGATTATTTATGGAAACCCATCCAGATCCAGAAAAGGCATTGAGTGATGGGCCAAATTCATGGCCTTTGGACAAAATGCGAGAATTGTTGGAAACATTAAAAATTATTGATGAACAGATAAAACTGGTTCCTAATAATGGGTAAAACCGGATAAAAATAATAAAAGAGGTAAAAATTATGTCTGCCATTGCTAAAATTGTTGCAAGAGAAGTACTGGATTCGCGGGGGAACCCAACGATTGAGGCAGAAGTCTATACAGAAACAGGCGCAGTAGGGAGTGCCATGGTACCGTCGGGTGCATCGACTGGAATCCGTGAAGCATTGGAACTGAAAGATGGCGATGAGAATCGCTAT
>SMWN01000017.1 GCA_004356415.1 Gammaproteobacteria bacterium | reverse complement strand
GCAATCTAATTTCGCAAGCGGATCAAATCGCTGCTAAGGCTAAGTAGTAGATAGTTAATCAAGAATTTTAATTATTAATTACAGGAGGGTGTGAAGTGGACATCCATGAATATCAAGCAAAAGAGATCCTGTCAGGGTACGGTGTGCCCATCGGTGCGGGTGGCTTGGCGTACAGTCCTGAGCAGGCATCATACAGATGTACTGAAATTGGTGGTGAGGTCTGGGTTGTCAAGGCACAGATCCATTCAGGTGCGCGTGGTAAGGCAGGCGGAATTAAAGTCTGTAAGACCGAAGATGAAGTGTGGGCTGCCGCAGATGAATTACTGGGCAAAAAACTGATCACGCATCAGACCGGCCCACAAGGTAAGGTTTGTCACCGTCTGTACATTGAAGAAGGCTGTAACATTGATCGCGAGATTTATCTGGCATTCGTGCTAGATAGAGCCGCAGAACGTGTCGTTGTTGTTGCTTCGGCAGAAGGTGGCATGGAGATCGAACAGTTGGCCGTCGAAAAGCCGGAGTCCATCATCAAGATTTATGTTGAGCCTGCTGTCGGTATGCAGGCCTTTCAGGCACGCGAACTGGCCTTTGCATTGGGTCTGGAGAAATCCCAGATCAATCAGGCTGTCACGACATTTCTTGGTTGTTACCGTGCGATGCGTGATCTAGATGCCAATATGGTCGAGATCAATCCATTGGTTGTAACCAAAGAAGGCAAGATTATAGCCGTTGATGCGAAAATGGGTTTTGATGATAACGCACTTTTTCGTCATCCTAATATTTCTGAGCTTCGTGATAAGTCGCAGGAGGATCCACGTGAAATGCGTGCTGCTGATCGCGGTTTAAACTATGTCGGTCTGGATGGAAACATCGGTTGTATCATTAATGGTGCCGGTCTGGCTATGGCTTCAATGGACATGATCATGCACGCAGGCGGTGAGCCTGCCAACTTCCTCGATATCGGTGGTGGTGCCTCGGCTGAGCGTACAGCCAAGGCGTTTAATCTGGTTATTTCAGACGATAAGGTTGAATGTATCCTGGTCAATATCTTTGCCGGCATTAACCGTTGTGACTGGATCGCCGATGGTGTTGTTCAGGCGGTTAAACAGATCGACCTGAAGGTCCCTCTGGTGGTTCGATTATCGGGTACCAATGTAGATGCAGGGCGAAAGATCATCAAAGATAGTGGTCTTCCCATCATTTCTGCAGATACCTTACAGGAGGCAGCAGATAAAGCTGTTGCTGCCTGGAAAGAAGCGACCGGTAAATAGGAGAGACATAAAATGTCAATATTGTTAGACGAAAATTCAAAAGTAATTGTCCAGGGTTTCACCGGTCAAATTGGTACATTTCACGCAACTGAAATGATCGAATACGGCACCAATATAGTTGGTGGTGTGACCCCGGGCAAGGGTGGAACAAAACATCTTGAGCGCCCTGTTTTCAACACAGTGAAGGAAGCAGTGGAAGCGACTGGCGCAAATTCCAGTATCATTTTTGTACCGCCCCCATTCGCTGCAGACAGCATTATGGAAGCAGCGGATGGGGGAATCAAATTCTGTGTGGCGATCACTGATGGCATCCCTTCACAGGACATGATCCGTGTAAAACGCTATATGCGTCGTTATAGGGAAGATGACAAGATGGTGCTGACCGGTCCTAACTGTGCAGGCTCAATCAGTCCCGGAAAATGTATGATGGGTATTATGCCTGGTCATATCTATATGTCGGGACCAGTTGGTGTCGTCGGTCGATCAGGTACGCTGGGTTATGAAGCCGCAGCCCAAATGAAAGAAATTGGTATTGGTATCTCAAGTAGCATCGGTATTGGTGGCGACCCCATCAATGGTACTGGCTTTGTCGATCATCTGCAGTATTTTGAAGAAGATCCTGACACCAAGGCAGTGATCATGATTGGTGAGATCGGTGGACCTCAGGAAGTGGAGGCTGCGCACTGGGCGAAAGACAATATGTCTAAGCCCGTGATTGGTTATATTGCCGGGCTAACTGCACCTAAGGGCAGACGTATGGGTCATGCAGGCGCAATTATTTCAGCAGTCGGTGAAAGTGCAGCTGAAAAGGTTGAAATCCTGCAAGAGTGCGGTGTACATGTCGTACCAAATCCAGCCTCATTTGCCCCTGTTGTAAAGGAGGTAATGGCTAAGATGGCTTAAGTGTCCCTGCACTAGAATAAATGAAGGACACTTCATTGATGATGTTATGCCCTTTATACTTTGACCATCTAAAAAAAATAAGATTAGGAGTTAAAAGTGAGTAAGCCAAAAGTACTTCTTACCCGTCAGTGGCCTGAAGCAGCGGAAGCAAGGGCAAAAGAGTTATTTGATGTTCAGTTAAATGAAGATGACCACAAGATGTCAGTGGAAGAACTTCAGGATGCCATGAAAACTTATGACGCAGTTTGTCCGACGGTTTCTGATTTTCAAATTACTTCGGAAATTCTTGATGTAGAAGACAGAAAGTGCAAAGTCCTGTGTAATTTTGGTGTCGGTTTCAATAATATCGATACTGATGCTGCAAAAGCAGTAGGTGTCGTTGTGACGAATACACCAGACGTATTGACTGATTGTACTGCCGATATAGCAATGACACTGTTGCTAATGGTTGCACGCCGTGCCGGGGAAGGTGAACGTTTAATACGTGAAAAGAAATGGTCTGGCTGGCGTCCAATGCATATGTTGTCTACCAAGGTGACGGGTAAAAAACTGGGCTTTATTGGTTTTGGCCGTGTTGCTCAAGCAGTTGCACAAAAAGCCCATTTTGGTTTTGGTATGGAGCTCAGTTTCTATGACCCCTACCCACCATCAGATGATGTTATTAAAAAGTTCAGTGCAACTAAGTTAGAGTCTATTGAAGACGTATTAAAAAGCGCCGATTTTGTTACCCTTCATTGTCCGGGAGGAGGAAGCAATACTAACCTGATGAATGCCGAGCGTTTGGGGATGATGAAAAAATCAGCATTCCTGATCAATACCGCTCGCGGTGATGTTGTCGATGAACCGGCATTGGTTCAAGCCATAAGAGATGGGGTAATTGCCGGTGCGGGTCTGGATGTTTTCGCTAAAGAGCCATCCGTGACAGAAGATTTGTTAAGCATGGATAATGTAGTCATGTTTCCTCATCTTGGGAGTGCCACAACGGAGACGCGTGTTGCAATGGGCATGTGTTCACTGGACAATGTAAAGGCATTTTTTGATGGGGAGGAGCCACCCAATCGTGTCGCTTAATTGAAAGCCCTCATATGACACAATACTGCGTTGAAGACTAGCTCAAAATTACTCATTTACTTTCATGTAAACTCCGTTTTTTTCGCCAATCTTCGCCTTGTCTTGTATTCATCTGAGAACTTTCAAGACAGATGCTAACCAAGTATTAAGGAGAAGTTTGTGTCTATAGATGCCGAACAACCTGTAGAGTCGACGCAAGATATTGATACTTTATCGGCAAGCTATGCCAAAGAGGTAGTCGATCTCCTCACAGAACAGCTAGAGGCCGTCATTACACAACGCCAGCCTGAGATTTTGTCTTTGTTCCAGGGTGAAAAACCGGTACCAAAAAATAATTCTTCGATCCTGTTGGGTGTATTACAGGCTTGGAGTATCTGGTTTCAATTACTCAATGTAGCGGAAGAAAATACCGCCATGCGACGCCGGCGCCTGCTTGAAAAAAACAATGGTCTGGAAAAAGTACCGGGTACATTCGCCAATGTTTTTTCACAGGCAAAAGAGGCTGGAGCGTCGGCAGATGATATTCAACATTTATTAGACAGTGCTCAAATAAGACCCACCATTACTGCACACCCGACCGAAGCAAAACGGGTAACGGTGCTGGAAATCCATCGTCGTATTTATGTTTTACTCTATCGTCTGGAGGGCACGCGTTGGACCCCCAGAGAAAGGCAAAAATTTATTGATGCGCTGCGTAACGAGATTGATCTGCTTTGGTTAACGGGCGAGTTAAGGCTGGAAAAACCCTCAGTTGCCCTGGAGGTTGCATGGGGATTACATTTTTTTGAACAGACTTTATTTGATCGTATCTCAGAAACTCTGGAGCGTTTACAACTTTCTTTAACACGCACATTCCCAGATCAATCATTCTCGATTCCGCCTTTCTTTCAATTTGGTTCATGGATCGGTGGCGATAGAGATGGTAATCCGTTTGTGACTAATGAGATCACCCGCCAGACTTTATACAGTAATCGATCAATGGTGTTAGCCCATTACCAGAAGCGACTCGAACAATTGCTGGAAAAGCTCAGTATCAGCAGAAATGCGATTTCCTTGCCAGAGTCTTTTGAACAGTCATTAAATGAGATGCTTGATTCGATCGGTACAGGCGAAGCCGTGACAGCCAGAAATCCAGGCGAAGTGTTCAGGCAGTTCGTCTTCGGTATGCTATTAAAAATAAAAGGCACGATAGCCGATCAGAAAGAAAAGGTTTGTTATCGAACTGCAGATGAATTCATACGCGATATTGTTGCATTAGAAAATGGTTTGATTGATTCAGCCTGTGCAAACATTGCAGAAACATTGGTCACGCCAATCAGACAGCAGGCCGAGGCCTATCGATTTAGAACCGTCCGCCTGGATCTGCGGGAAAACTCAACAACTGTGAACCATGCACTGATCGCGATCTGGCAGGTATTGAATGACACAAAAGAACAGCCTGATCTGGAAAGTGAAGCATGGAAGGACTGGTTAGTCGCCGAACTGGCAAGACCATTGGAAGCACACCCTGAATTTGAAACATTAGATGAATCCGCCGCATCGACCTTTGGACTGTTTAAACTGGCTGCGGAGATGATGGAGACGCTGGATCGCGAGGCATTCGGACATTTTATCTTATCCATGACGCAATCGGTGGCAGATATTCTAGGTGTTTATTGTTTGGCAAAATATGCCGGTTTATTTATCGATCAAGAAGGCACAGAGTGTTGTCGCTTACCCATCGCGCCATTGTTTGAAACCATTGATGATTTGCAACACGCGCCGGAGATTATGACGGAATTATTAAACACGCCGGTAATTCGACGCTCGATAAAAGAACAGGGCGGTGTACAGGAAGTCATGATCGGATATTCCGATTCAAATAAAGATGGCGGTTTCTTTACGGCCAACTGGGAACTCACCAAGGCCCAGGCAAGCCTGACCCTGATCGGTGAAGAAAGCGGTATTCCCATCGCATTCTTTCATGGTCGCGGCGGTTCAGTTAGCCGCGGTGGCGCACCAACAGGGTTTGCGATTGCGGCACAACCGGCAGGTTCGATACATGGGCAAATGCGCATTACAGAACAAGGCGAAGTCGTGTCATCAAAATACGCAAACGAAGGTACCGCGCAATATCAAATGGAACTGCTTGCCGCGAGTGTGTTTGAACATACTTTAAAATCAGGCAATGAAGATGAATTAAAACCGAACCCGGATTTCAATGAAGCCATGGAGGCGCTTTCGAGTCTTGCTTATGCGCATTACCGACAACTTGCTGAAACGGAAGGTTTGCTTGATTACTATAGTGCAGCAAGTCCGGTCGAAGAACTTGCTAAAATGAATATCGGCTCGAGGCCAGCCAAACGATTTGGCGCAAATAGCCTTAGCGATCTACGCGCCATACCTTGGGTCTTTGCCTGGACACAAAACCGGCACCTGGTACCCAGCTGGTATGGCATAGGCACAGCACTGGAAAGTTTTATCAAAGTCCGTGGTGAAGAAGGGCAAGCACTCATTAATAAAATGTTCAATGGATCGCGCATTTTTAAATTGATCATTGATGAAGTTGAAAAATCCCTGTCACTGGTCGATTTCAAGGTTGCCGAGGCCTATGCAGATCTTGTCGAAGATGAAACCATCAGAAATACAATCTTCAGCATGGTTAAAGAAGAATATGATCTGACGCATAAATGGGTGTTACAAATTACCGGCGAAGAAAAACTCTGTACCCGCTTCAGAAAATTCAATCGAAAATTAAATCGACGAAGCAGTGTCCTGATGAAAGCCGGCATGGAACAGGTGGAGCTGGTGAAGAACTTCAGAGCGAGTGGAGATGAAGAGCAGTTGGTTGGGTTGTTGTTGTCGATTAATTGTGTTTCAGCCGGGTTAGGCTGGACAGGCTAATCAGATTATTAATTATCAAAAACGTAAATATATAAATATCTAGAGGTACTTGAAAATGACGAATGAATTAATCTCTCCACTTTCTGGACTTAGACGTCTTATCGAAACGAATCAGATTGATGCACCTGACGACTT
>SMWN01000016.1 GCA_004356415.1 Gammaproteobacteria bacterium | reverse complement strand
TGAAATCTTCCAACGCCTGGCCGAGCGCATGGGCTATGAAGAAGAACAATTCAAATGGTCGGATTCAGAATGTCTGGAAAACTATGTTGATTGGGATGCGCCTGCTTGTGAAGGCATTGATCTGGATTATTTGCGTCAGCATGGTTTTGCCCGTTTGAAAGTCGGTACTATAGATGACCGTTGCCCGCATAAAGAAGGCAACTTCCCGACACCCTCCGGTAAATGTGAATTCAAGCTTGAAGGGGCGACTAACTTCGTTGCTGGGCCTTTTCGCCAGATGTACGAGGGTTTTCAACCGGGTGAACCACTGGATAGTTTGCCAGATTATGTCCCACCGAGAGAAAGCCCGGAAACCAACCCGGATCTGGCAAAGAAATACCCATTAAATATTGTTTCACCCAAGAGTCACGGCTTCCTGAATTCCTGTTATGCCAATATGGATCACAAGATCAAAGGCCAGGGAGAACAATTCGTTTTGATTCATGCCACTGATGCAGAATCAAGAAACATTAAGGATGGCGATAAGGTGAGCGTGTTTAATGATCGTGGCGGTTTTGAAGGTGATGCGAAGATAACCGATGATGTGAAACCTGGTATTGTTGTTGCAACGCTAGGCTATTGGCGGCAATTAAACAAAGGCACGGTTAATTGCATCAGTTCTGCCGAGTTTGCCGATATGGGGCATGCACCCACATTCTCAGACAATCTGGTACAGGTAGAAGCTGCAAGTTGAGAGCCCTGCACGAAGCGACTTTGTCGCCACAGCTGCGTTAAAAAGAGTCTCAAAATGCTCATTTACACTATGTAAACTGCGCTTTTTATTATGGGCATCCTGCCCTCTACCCTTCGGGCCAGCAGAGCTGTTCCAATTTGTTCCAGACAAATTGATCGGCTATTTTTGCCTTGCTCAGACAAAAAATTCACATCGTGCAAAGCTCTCAAGTTAATAAAAATTAATTTTTAAAAAAATAAAAACCACGCATTATGCGTGGTTTTTTATGAACATTATTTTAGAGTTCTCATTATAAAGAGTAGTATTTATTGGCATTAGAAAAAAGGTTGAACTTCAACGATAGTCCCGGGTTCAACAGAATTACTATTTACGGGCAGGACGATGAAGCAATTGGCCTGCGACATGGAACGTAATATACCTGAGCCTTGCGCGCCCGTTTTTCTCACAACCCATTGATTATTTTTATCACGTTCGAGGATGCCGCGTTGATATTCCACACGGCCAGGTCTTTTCTTTAGTTTTGAAATGCATGGCACCTGAATGGTGACGGTCTCTGTTTTTGTCTCTGCCATCAAGTGCCTGATGGCGGGTTTGACGAATTGATAAAATGTTACCATGACGGAAACTGGATTGCCCGGTAAGCCGAAAAAATAGGCATCCTTTATTTTACCAAAGGCCAATGGCCGCCCTGGTTTCATTGCGACTTTCCAGAAATTTACTGATCCTGTCGCCTGTAGAATTTCTTTCACAAAATCAGCTTCACCGACAGAAACGCCTCCTGTGGTGATGATTACATCAGCCTGACTTGCAGCCTTTTCAAAGGCTTGTTGCAGGGCTTCGCGATCATCGCGAATGACACCCATGTCCATGATTTTGATACTTAATTCAGACAACATGCCAAACAGCGTGTATCTGTTGCTATCGTAGATATTGCCATCTTTTAATACTTCGCCGATGGAACATAATTCATCGCCAGTAGAAAAAAACGCAACACGTAGTTTACGTGTAACTTCTACATTGCCTAACCCCAATGAAGCAATTAAACCGATATCAGCAGGAGTTATACGCGCACCTTTTTCTAGTACGATATCACCTGTGGCGATATCTTCACCAGCCTGTCTTACGTTGGCCCCCAGTTTGGTTTCTGCGCCAATCAAAATAACGTCATCGACACGTTCAACATGTTCCTGAATAATGACTGTGTCCGTCGCGTCCGGCATGACTGCTCCTGTCATGATGCAAACGCACTCGTTTTGGCCTACTTTTCCTTGATAGGGCTTGCCCGCGAATGCTGTGCCAATTACTTTAATTTCTGATGTGCTTTTTTTGGGGATGTCATTCCCGTGTAAGGCATAACCATCCATTGCTGAGTTGGTTGCCGTGGGTACATTCAGTGATGAAACGATATTTTTGGATAGGATACGATTAAGTGATTCTCTTATAGGCACAACTTCAGATTCTGAGATAGGCGAGATGGCAGCATAGATATTTTTTAATGCATCAGTAACCATCAAAGAGTCTGGATCAAAATCATCCATGCAACTGTTCTGTTTGTTTACATCTGAATTCGTCATGTTGATGTTGATTTCTCAAGAAATCGTTCGCATATAAAAGCGACAATTTCATCCGGGTTATTAATGTCAAGTATGGGTAAATTTGTTGCGACAGATAAGGTGTCATCCGTTGCGATAGCAATGACATTTTTGTCATCAGGGAAAAACAAATCATTACCAAGGGAAGGTCTGACCAGCTCTATTTTTGGAATCGCTTCAAGTTTATAACCTTCAACTAATATCAGGTCAAGATTGTCCTGATCCATTCGCCAAATATGGTCTTGCAGACTAAATTCCTGATCTTCCCCAGCATCAACCATTAATGCCCAACGAGTTTCTGATCCGATCAACATTTCACATGCACCCGCCTTACGTAATATGTAACTGTCTTTGCCAGGTTGATCAATATCGAATGTATGATGTGCATGTTTAATAATACCAACACGAATACCTTTGACGGAAAGTGCGGAAATTAATTTGACCAGGAGCGTTGTTTTACCTGTGCCGCTGTATGCTAAAAAACCGACGAGGGGTGTTTTTACTGAATTCATTCTTGTTTTAATTTAAGTTCTATCGCTGCCAGTTCTTCAGCTGAGTTTATATTGATAAAAGTCTCTGGTTGATCAGAGAAATCTGCAATAGCTAAATGATGTTTTTCAAACCACCTGTCTATTTTACGATCACCATTATTCAAAAAATCAAGCATTGAAGAAAGTAGTTCAGATTTCATTAAGGTAAAAACAGGCTGTAATCTGCCGTTAGAGAAGGCTGTGCATATTTCTGCATTTTCTTGCCGTAATGTTGAGTAAAGTTTATGTACAAGATTATCCGGGATCAAGGGAGAGTCACATGGTGCTGTAACGATAAATGGTGTTTCTGATATCTGCAGGCCACTTGCCATCCCCGCTAGCGGTCCGCAATAGCCTTCAATTTGATCGGCAACAACCGGGAAACCATATTTTTCATAGGTCGTCTGGTTTCTGTTTGCATTGATAATAATGGCGTCCACTTGTGGCTCAATTGCATTTAAAACGTATTCGATCATTGGTTTCATGCCGAGTTGGATAAGTCCCTTGTCCTGTCCGCCCATTCGTCTTGCCCGCCCGCCGGCAAGAATGATGCCCGTAATATTTCCCGTGGCCATATGGATTACTTTTGATGTGCTTTTTTTATATTTGCGACTTCAAATTTATCAGGTAGATCAACATCAAATTCAACATTTTCTGATCCGTTGTATATGAGAAAATGTTTGCCTTTAGCCCGTGAAAACAGCGTAATGCCCATGTCACTTGCGATTTGCAGACCCATACGTGTAATACCTGAGCGCGAGAGCAGGGTAGAAATCCCCATTTGTGCCACCTTGATAACCATTTCTGATGTCAGGCGACCTGTTGTATAGAAAAGCTTGCCTACACCATCAATATCATTGAGCCACATCTCCCCCGCTATTGCATCAACTGCATTATGTCTACCCACATCTTCTTTAAAAGAAATTATTTCCGTGTTGTGACATAAGGCACAGCCATGGACTGCACCCGCACTCTTATAGACATCGTTGTACGCATTCAGATTCTTTAACGTGGCATAAATATCTGATTGCTTAATTTTATGTGGTGTAATTTCAATGCTGTCCAACTGTTCCATCATATTGCCAAAAATGGTTCCCTGTCCGCAGCCAGTGGTCACTGTACGTGACCCAAGTCGCTCATGCCAATCGGTATTTTCTTCTGTCGTTGTCACAACCGCGGCATTGACCTCCCAATCTACCTGGACCGATATAATTTCCTGGAGATTGTTGAAAAATTCTTGGTTTTTCAGGTAACCGAGTGTCAGCAATTCGGGTTGGCAGCCCAGGGTCATTAATGTGACGATTTCGAATCGATCAACATAGATTGTCAGCGGCTGTTCATCAGCGATTTGCATGTCCCGATGGTTTTGATATTCATCAACAGCGAGTGCATGTTGCGTGGGGTCTAGCCCGGCATCTGTCATTTCCGGACGGTAATTTGCGGACATACTATCCTCTTGTCTGTGGTTAGATTCATATACTACACAAGCAACTTAACGATAGCACAGACTAACTTATCTCCATCTGTTGTCTGTTCTGTTGCCTGTTGTTTCGAGCATACTCATCGTTGCGTTTGTTCATAAAGCCTTATTTTACACCGCTTTGAGCCTGTGTGCGCGTAAGCGTTGGCGGCTAGTCATCTTGAGTGCGCTTGCGATTCGGCCAGAGTTCGATTGTGAGTTCCAACATCCCATTGGGCAATTCGTTTAGCGGGTTATCTTGGCAGTATTTGTCCATCCATAGATAGACGCTTTCTTTGTCAGTACTGCCTAAAATATGATAAACGTCAGGAGTTTGGGTGTTGTAAGCGGAAACGTATCCGTCGATCCAGTTTTCTAAAACAGTACTCCACCAGCCGTCTTCTTTGCGAATCTCTACCCATTCCCCACAGGAATAACCAGCAGCCATGTATCTGCCATCCTTATCCATCGCCATTACCGGCGTGGTAAATGTGAAACTAAGAACAAACACTATCAGGCTAAGTCTTTTCATAATGCCCCCTTGGCCTTCTTTGATATTATAAACTTTCACACACCAACTGAAAGGAGTCAGCTATGCTCAAGAAGGAATGAAATCTCACCATCTTTAACCATGTAATATCCGGGGACACCCTCAAAACTGTTGCTTCTGAGCATCAAATAAGCCTCAGCAGAGTCAGGAATATTGTTACCCTCACTTACAGTAAG
>SMWN01000116.1 GCA_004356415.1 Gammaproteobacteria bacterium | reverse complement strand
GTTATGAGCCCGACAGAACGAATCGGACTCAGCTTTCATACTCGGGCGAAGGTTGTTGGTTTATTGCCAGGATGGCGTGTATGCAGAAAATGCAGGAGCAATTTTCTGCCAAATCCAGCCCCCGCTACCAATTTCAATTAAGTCCAATACCCGAAGTCTCCATCGAGATTTCGGGTTATGAGCCCGACAGAACGAATCGGACTCAGCTTTCATACCCGGGCGAAGGTCGTTGGTTTATTGCCAGGATGGCGTGTATGCAGAAAATGCAGGAGCAATTTTCTGCCTAGTCCAAGGGTTTATAACGAAGAAGATGGTTATTTCCCGTCTTGCCCTGCGGGAGCTCAGGCAGAAAACTAGTGCTGCGTTGCAACGCTTATGAAGGACTAGTCATTCACTGCAAGTTGCGCCTTGCTCTGTCTTCCTGACTGTACTCTGAAGTCTGCATTTCCAAGTAGTTTGAGTATACAATCCATTCATTCAACGGCCTGATCAGATAGGGTCTGTTTGAGATCATTGTCTCATTCGTGTCCATTGGTTTGTTTTCAGGTGCTGACCAATCCACGCATTTCCTTTTCTGCTTCAGAAAGACTGGCCTGAAAGGCATCCCTTTCAAAAAGTCTGTCCGCATATTCTGTGAGTGGCCTGGCTGCTGCTGGCAATTTGACACCATATTCTGGCAACCGCCATAACAGGGGTGCCATACAACAATCAACCAGTGTATATTCATCAGACATAAAATAGGGCTTTTGCATAAATGCCGGCGCTATTGCCGTCAAATTATCTTTCATGGTTTTTTGTGCATTACAAACTTTCACACTATCTGATGATTCAATATCTTCAATAAGAGAATATAAATCTTTCAGAACACGGAAACGCAATTGACGATTACCAGCCCTGATAACAGGATCGACAGGGAGTAAGGGAGGATGAGGGAATCGTTCATCGAGATACTCCATAATGATCTGTTCATTATACAGAACCAGATCCCTGTCTATTAATGTTAAAACGGAGTTGTAAGGATTTATTTCAATGAGTGATTCAGGCCTCTCTCCGTCTTCAACATAGTTAATTTCAACATTGATATCTTTCTCCCCCAGAACCAGTCTTACGCAATGACCCGATGGACTGATACTGTCTGAATATAACACCATTACAGAACGTCTATTGGCTATACTCGCCATAATATCTCCTGGTAAATAACTGTTTAATTATAATTGATTGCAACTATCGGTTAATGGATATCCTTCCAGAATTCCTTCTTGAGCAGATAAACGATGACCAACAGGACTAACAGATACAGAATAACGATCACACCTACACTCCGGCGCTGTATCTGAGCTGGCTCACCGACATAAACGAGGAAGTTGACCAGATCATTGACTGTATTTTGATATCCGTCACTGTCCAGAGTACCGGGAGTTTCCAGTTCCAAATGGTCGATCACTTCCCGCTGAGAGCCATCTTCTTTCTGAACCGTTTTATAAACAGGTTTTTGTATTCCCTGCAATTCCCACAATACATGGGGCATCGCCACATCTTTAAATGCCAGATTGTTTACACCAAAGGGCCTTGAATCGTCACGATAAAATGTCATGAAATAGGTAAATAACCAGTCAGCACCTCTTGAGCGGGCATTCACCGACAGGTCAGGTGGTGCAGTACCAAAAAATTTCTCGGCATCATCCTTTTGCATAGCTATCGTCATGGTATCACCACTCTTATCAGTGCCAAACATCAGGTTGTTCTGCAGAATGGACTCTTCAATACCCAGATCATCTCCCATCCGATTATAACGCATATAGGCAGCTGAATGACAACCCATGCAATAGTTGACAAAGGTTCTCGCCCCGCGTTGTAAAGATGCCTTATCCGAAATATCCACATCGGCCTTGTAAAGGTGATGACCCGCAGATGTTGCTGAGCCGGCCATCAGCCAAGCCAATGCGACAACAAATAAAAATATTGTACGTTTCATCTTCAAGTCACCCTGTCCGGAACAGGTTTATCCGTATCATTTGCTGTGTAAAATGGCATTAACAAAAAGAATAGAAAGTAGATGACCGCAAATATTCTGGATGCCAGTGTCACATTAGGTGTCGCTACCTGCATACCAAGCCAGCCCAGGCTAATAAATGTAATGACAAATATTGTCAACGCGGTTCTGTACTTCCATCCACGGTAACGAATTGACTTCACCGGACTTCTATCCAGCCATGGCAATGTCATAAAGATCAACGTGGAAGCACCCATAGCCACAACACCCAACAGCTTGTCTGGCACCGCGCGCAAGATGGCGTAAAATGGTGTGAAATACCATACTGGCGCAATATGCTCAGGCGTCTTGAGTGGATCTGCAGGGATGAAATTCGCGTGTTCCAGAAAGTATCCGCCCATCTCCGGATTAAAAAATACCACCAAACAGAAAAAGATTAGAAAAACGACCACAGCCACAATATCTTTGACCGTGTAATAAGGGTGAAAAGGGATACCATCCAGCGGTATGCCATTTGCATCTTTATGCTTCTTTATTTCCACGCCATCAGGATTATTTGAACCAACTTCATGTAGCGCGAATATATGCAAACCAACTAATCCACACAATACCAGCGGTACGGCAATGACATGAAAAGAGAAAAAGCGATTTAATGTCACATCAGAGACGACATAATCACCCCTGATCCATTCAGCCAGTTCGGGGCCAATAAAAGGTATAGCGCCAAACAATGAGATAATTACCTGCGCACCCCAATACGACATTTGCCCCCATGGTAACAAATAACCGAAAAACGCTTCAGCCATAAGGATCAGATAAATAAACATCCCGGTCAGCCATAAAAGTTCTCTTGGACGTTTGTATGATCCATACATCATGCCCCGAAACATATGCAGGTAAATGACGATAAAAAAAGCAGACGAGCCCGTTGAATGCATGTAGCGGATCCACCAACCCCAATTAACGTCACGCATGATGTATTCCACAGAAGCAAATGCATGCTCTGCAGACGGTTTGTAGTTCATGGTCAGCCAGATCCCAGTGACAATCTGAATCACTAAAACCAGTAATGCCAGTGATCCAAAGTAGTACCAGAAATTAAAATTCTTTGGCGCGTAGTACTGGGCAAGATGTTCATTCCAGGTCTTGGTCAGGGGAAAACGGTCATCAATCCAGCCGAGGGTATTATTCAACAGCTTGATTCCCCCGTTAATGAGCTTGCTCATGAGCTTGCCCCCGTACCATTGCCAACTGAATCATCACCAATCAGTATTTTAGACTTACTGATAAACTGATATTTCGGTACCACCAGATTATCCGGAGCCGGTACGCCCTTGTAGACTCGCCCAGCCAGGTCAAATTTTGACCCATGGCACGGGCAGAAGAACCCACCCTTCCAATCCGCACCGAAATCATTCGCCTCATTTCTTGCAAGATAGTTTGGTGAACAACCGAGGTGCGTACATAAGCCTATAACAACCAGATATTCAGGATTGACGGATCGGTATTCATTTTTCGCATATTCGGGCTGCTGCTCAACCTCTGATTCAGGGTCACGTAATATATCCGTCATCCCGGAGAGATCTGCCAGTGATTCTTCACTTCTGCGCAAGATCCAGACTGGCTTGCCACGCCACTTTTCTACCATCCTTTCGCCGAGCTTCAAGCCACTAATATCTACCTCAATCGGGCCGCCAACCGCCTTGGTCTTCGCACTTGGCGATAAGGTAGACACAAACGGAATGGCCGTCGCTATAACACCCGCACCACCAACAACAGTCGCAGCAGCTGTGAGAAAATGCCGCCGCTTTTTATCAATGCCACCGTCTTGCATATTATTCACCCTAAATTTCAAGCCATAACACAAGAATTCAAGTTACTATTATTTTTTTGCTGGTTCGGTAGTATACCATGCTATGTCATGCCTTTTGCCGGAAAACAATTAATTGCTTAGTGAATAATCCCCATACCTGGTTGAAACCAAGACGATGAATTTAAAACAAGTGCTGACTTTTGTTGCACAATCTATTGTTGTCGGACTGGCTGCAGCTGCAGTTATTTTACTGCTGATGCCTGGTAGCTCGTTGTTCAATTCAACAAAGCGAGCAGATTCATATCACACTGCTATTGAGGCGGCCGCGCCAGCCGTGGTGAATGTTTATTCAGGAAATACGTATCTAGAAGCAAAAAATCCGATCCTTCAAGACCCCCTGTTCAGACGATTTTTTGGCGAACCTTCCCAAAACACAAAAAAAAGAATCGATAGCAGGGGATCTGGCGTCATCATGGATACGGAAGGACACATTCTTACCAATGCGCATGTGATACAAGGTGCTGAAGAAATATTTGTGACCCTACGCGACGGTCGGGAAACGACTGCCAGAACGATAGGTATTGATAACGATACAGATTTGGCTGTACTGCAAATTGGACTGGAAAATCTCCCTGTTATCCCGATAGGTGACTCAAGTCAATTACGTGTTGGAGACATCGTATTAGCTATTGGTAACCCATATGACTTTGGCCAAACAGTAACGCAGGGCATCGTCAGTGCTACGGGCCGAAAACGTCTTGGAATCACTACATTCGATAATTTTATCCAGACGGATGCAGATATTAATCCCGGCAATTCGGGCGGCGCATTAATTTCTACCAGTGGCGATCTTGTCGGCATTAACACAGCAATCTATTCAACAACCGGAGGCTCACAAGGCATCGGACTGGCGACGCCTATCAATGCGGGGATTGAAGTAATGCGCCAGCTAATCAGTAATGGCCGTGTCGTTCGCGGCTGGATAGGTATCCAGGCACAACCTCTGCCCTCAGACATCGCAGAAGCGATGGGTTTGATGAAAGGCGGTGTGCTTGTTTCTGCTGTGCTACAGGGAGGACCTGCAGATATTGCCGGAATCAATCCAGGAGATGTGGTCACCAAAATTCAGGGTCAAGAGATCATCGACCCACGACAAGCTATCGACACCATCGCCAAACTTGCACCTGGTTCTAAAATAGAAATGACAATTATACGTGGTTGGGAAGAGATAAAAATAAATGCGGTCGTCACACAAAGACCGCATATTAAGAGGGGCTAGTCTTTGCATTGGTTTCACCGCTCCTGTGCAGCCTGCACTCGCGGCATTAGTGCATCCATGTACGTCGCCTTTAAACGGTGAGTCGCTGCTCCCTCGCATCCAGTTATTTTTTAATATTTGTTTCGCCTCTATGGCGAGGTACTTCTTTTTTGCTTGTCCAAAAAATGAAGTACCCAAGGTCGCTCTTGTGCATCCATGCACCCGCGACATTCGTGCTTCCTGCAAATCAAAAAAAGACACCCCTGATATCAAGGCCCCAAATAAAATCCTGGGGCTTCCCTCGTCAATCAGCAGTGCTAACGGGTACGCGCCTACATGACATCCTGTCATGGAGCCGCTTATCTGCACGTCTGTGCAGCTACCCCTATCACTACTTCCTTCCTCGGCATGATAAAAGGGGAAATTAAAACCACCCACACAAGCAAAGTGACACATTAATGAAAATCGATCTATCCTAACCAGCAATTGCTTATATAAATACCTAAGGATAGAAAATTCATCTTAAAAGAAATTCAACGTACCGCAGCCAGCGGCGTTGCACTTGGGAAACGTAAATTTGCGACCGAAACAAGCGTAAAAGAAGGAGATTGGTTTGGAATCTATTGGGCTAGGTGGAGTGAAGCAGTAATTGAGGCAGGATTAATCCCTGATAAGAAAAAGATTGCGTATGAAGAAGACTATTTATTAGAAAAGGTCATTGAACTTAATCGCGAGCTTCGAAAGTATCCTGTTAAGGGCGACCTTCGTTTGAAGGCAACAAAAGATAAAGAATTTCCTAGCGATAGCACATTTCAACGTCTTGGAAACAAGGCAACACTTGCAAAAAAACTTGTAGATTACTGTGCTAGTAGTAACGGTTATGATGATGTAATAGGTATATTTGAGCCTTTAGTAGTTCAAAATGAAATAGTAGAAGATATTGAAGACGAAACAGAATATGGTTTTGTGTATCTAATGAAATCGGGTACTTATTACACAATTGTAAAATCAAATCACGCGGGGTGTCGAAAGATATTGGGAAGATCGGTTTAAGGAAAAAAAGACAGAAACAGGCGGTAGTTGGTATAAGCTCAATGTTAATGATGTTAAGAGCTTCAAACGTTGGAAGAGAATATTCTAATATCGCCTAATAAGGCACCCAAATGCAACAGTATCGCCTCCGCTTGGCTTGTCATCATCTAAATCTGAACGAAGCTGTTTCCACCCCTATGTCATGCTGAGTTACGAATTTGCGGTAGCGAAAAAATTACAGGGTGGCGTGTTCACTGCAATGAGTAACGAAGGAAGCCCCAAGTTTTTATTTTGTGCCATGACAACGGGGGAAAGTTCTTTTACCTACTTTTCTATGAAGAAAAGTAGGTCGTCGAACAGGACGAAAACAATTCTAAAAAAAACAACTGGATTCCTGTTTGTACGGGAATGACGATTGAGTGTTACTGATTCCCGTAAATTAATGAGCATCTAGTTGAATATGTACCGCTTGAAAAGCGGACTTTTACACTGGATACCGGTTCAAGCCCGGTATGATGAACAACTAAACTAGCTTGATACCGCTAGCTCTAATGCAGCAATAAAAGCTTCATTTTCATCTACTGTCCCAACAGTCACACGCAAACAATCTTTTAATGCGGGAAAATCACCAGAAACATTTTTGATCAGAATTCTCTGTTCGATTAATGCGGCAGATATGACATCTGCTGAAGTATTCGTCATTTTAAACAAAATAAAATTAGCAGAACTATGCCAGGGGGAAACACCTTCTATTCCCTGTAATTGTTTAAATAGTTTTGATCGATTAGAGCGGATTATTGCAGCCTGTTGTTGCAGAATGTCATAACGAGACAGTATTAATTCTGCCAACTTCTGTGAAAGCGTATTGATATTGTAAGGTAAACGTAATTTATCCAGTTGGTCTAACCATAATGCAGGCCCGATGAGAATGCCAAGACGTAATCCTGCTAGACCAGATTTGGAGAGTGTTCGCATCACCAGAAGATTATCAAACGCCCCAAGTCGCTGCATAAATGATTTTTCAGAAAAAGAGGAATAGGCTTCATCCAGCACCACAAGCCCGGGGGCTGCATTAATAATTTCACTGATGGTATTTTCGTCGAATAAATTTCCCGTTGGATTATTTGGATACGCCAGAAACACGACCGCTGGTTGGTACTGATTTATGGCAGACAACATGGCTTCACTATCCAGAGAAAAATCATCGCGATTTAAATCTACACCAATAAACCTGGCACCGATGGTGTCGGCAATAATTTTATACATCACAAATCCAGGTTGGGGAGCCATAATGGTCTTGCCTGAATGTGCGACAGCCAATGCAATGATCTGAATTAACTCATCTGACCCATTACCCAATATGATCGCCATATCTTCCGGAATATCCATGATCTCTCGCAAGCTTTGCTTCAGCTTACTGGCATCAGGATCAGGATAACGATTGATCTCGGCTCCCGTAATTACATCCAGCATTTTGTCCCGTAACTCATCGGGCAATAAGTACGGGTTTTCCATGGCATCCAGTTTGATGAACCCATCTGCATCAGGTATGTGATAAGCGCTAGCCTCAAGCAATTCAGGTTTAATCCATTGCTGCAATCTCTCTTCTGCAGAAGGCTT
>SMWN01000115.1 GCA_004356415.1 Gammaproteobacteria bacterium | reverse complement strand
TATATTGCCTGCCAGGACGGCTTCACCACCGTATTTCTTCACACCTAATCGTTTGGACTCGGAGTCACGACCGTTGCGGGTACTACCACCTGCTTTTTTATGTGCCATTTTCTATTAACTCCAAATAAATTCTACTGCTCTTTTTCTGATATTTTCAGAATGGATAATTCTGTATAAGCCTGGCGGTGTCCCATCTGCTTACGATGATGCTTACGACGACGGAATTTCACAATCTTGATTTTGGGTCCACGACCATGGGCATTCACTTTGGCAGATACTGTCGCACCCTTTACATTTGGTGTGCCGACCGTCGTCTTCTCACCATCGACCACCATCAAAACATCGGAAATCTTGATCGTTTTACCTGCTTCGACATCCAGTTTTTCGACCTTGACCAGATCACCTACTTTTACCTTATACTGCTTACCACCGGTCTTAATTACCGCAAACATTACGCTTCTCCATCAATACCGGAGAACGTCCCCGGGGGAATAAGATCTAAAGGGCGCAGATTTTAAGGAATTCACCCTGACTATACAAGTCGAAAGAACTATTATCTTAGTTCAAATGTATAATCTTTAAGGTTTTCATGGCAATCTACCCTATGACTTGGCAAAATTAAGGAAAACGACTCAACTCATTATTTTCAAACCATTATTTGCAATTTTGTGATGCCACTAGAATCAACAGCAGCAAACCAGCCGGAGAACTCCCCAGAAAATTACATGGATACGCTGCGCAGCCTCATCTGTGAGGATTTGGGGCGTGTAGATAGCCTTATCCAGAAAAGTCTGCAATCTGATGTCATTCTAATCAACCAGGTAGGCCACCACATCGTTAACAGCGGTGGCAAGCGACTCAGGCCGGTCCTGTTACTCCTGGTTGCACGACATTTTGCTTATTCCGGCTCACAACACATTAATCTGGCGGCAATTATCGAATTTATTCACACAGCAACGCTATTACACGACGATGTTGTAGATGCCTCCCTATTGAGACGAGGGGTGGAAACAGCGAATCAGCGATGGGGAAATGAGACGAGTGTGCTGGTGGGTGATTTCCTCTACTCCAGAGCATTTCAAATGATGGTAGGCACTAACTCCATGCGCGTCATGGATGTCCTTTCAAAGGCAACCAATGCCATCGCAGAAGGGGAAGTCAAACAATTACTGAATAGCCACGATCCGGAAATCACCGAGATTAACTATATTGATGTCATTCAAAGTAAAACGGCAAAATTATTTGAAGCTGCAGGTCGATTAGGGGCAATTCTTTGTGAACGTAAGCTGGAAGACGAACAGGCAATGGCAAAATATGGTATGCATCTGGGGACAGCATTTCAGCTCATCGATGATGTGCTCGATTACAATGCCACAAATTCAATGCTTGGTAAAAATATTGGGGATGACCTGGCGGAGGGGAAACCCACCCTACCCCTGCTTTATGCCATGTGGAACAGTGAGAAAAAAGAGGCGAGTATCATACGTGAAGCAATTATCAGTGGCGATTTGGAAAATATAGAGTTAGTACAGCAGATTATTAACAAGACTGGAGCGATAGAATACACTACCAAGCTTGCTCAAAAAGAGGCTGATCTTGCTATTGAATCCCTGGATCGATTCTCGGACACTGATTGCCCAAGCACTGAATACCTGGATGCAATGGTTAAGCTGGCCAGATTTTCTGTAGCAAGAAAGTTTTAGTTTTCAGATGGAGTCACAGTTTAGACTTATTATTATATCGGTCGGCGTGTAGCGCAGCCTGGTAGCGCATTCGCTTCGGGGGTGAAAGGTCGGAGGTTCGAATCCTCTCACGCCGACCAATTTATTTTAATCAAAAGCGGTATGGCTTCAACTTAACACAGCAGGGCAGGAATAGTGTCTATCACTGCCGGGATGACTATCACGAATATTCTACTCGTGCAGTAAACTTGTACCCGGCACCACGAATAGTTTTAATCATGGATGGATTGTGTGGATCTCTCTCAATTTTCTTACGAAGCTTGCCCATTAACACATCAACACTTCTATCATTCGAGACCCAGTCGCGACCAGTAATACTGACCATGATCTGATCCCTGCTCAGTACCCGATTAGCATTCTTCACCAGCGTTGCAAGTAACTGAAATTCAAAACTGGTCAAAATAATCTCTTCACCGGTCGTCGATTTCAGTTCATGTGCCGTAAAATCAAGTATCCAATCAGAAAATTTGACCACCGACTTGTCAGAAGTATCCGAAGAGGCTGTACTTGACATAACCCGGCGCAAGACACTACGAACTCGGGCCAATAATGCACGTTCTTCAACTGGTTTCGTTAGATAGTCATCAGCACCCCCTTCCAGACCGACTATCTCGTCCACTTTATCGCCCGTCCCTGTGACAATAATAATTCCAACATCAGAGTCCTGCCGAAGTTTTCTCGCAAGCTCAAGTCCATGCTCGCCCGGCATCTGTAGATCGAGGATTACAATATCTGGCTGCTGGACTTTTATACAGCGGCGCATCTCCTCACCATTAATTGATCCAGATCAATTACGATTGATATCTTTGTATATATAGTATCAATTGAAATTGATTTTTAATCCCCTCTCACCAGAACAGCTTGCACAATATATTCGGGAGCAAACTGGATACCAGACAGTCCAGCCACTGAATATTCATACCTCAAGACCTGTTTAACGCACCTTATATGGCGGCTTGACCCGGGTGTCGAAAAATATGTTTATACGTAGATCCACAAATAAGGGGTTGGTTTTAGTGTTTGATTTAGCAGATTTTTAAGTAATTCTACTTAATACACTTAGGACTACTACTAATTGTTAATAAAGATATCTTTATTAAAATCTGTATGTATAGATTAATGAGGAAAAAAAATGCACACTTTCATCAAGTTGCTTTTTAATGCTATTACATTGGCAGGCATCATGGTCTTGTCCCCGATGGCTATGGGGGAATCAGATCAGGATAATGCTTGTGCCGGTAGTTGTAGTGCTCAAGCACGGGTGGCTTTCACGATCAATGTCCCGGGTTTTCTCAGGTTTCAGGTCGGTTCGCTTGCTAGTATCGATGATGTGACCTTTAATGTTCCCGCCAATAATGTCGGGGATGCCTCAGTGGTCATGGCCAACATCGGCGGCGACGTCGCAGCTGGTATACTGACAGCGAAGATTGCGGGCAATGTAGGGCAGATTACTATTACTGAGACCAATAATGGTGGCGGTGAGGGCATACTGGGTACGGGTACGATGATGCAGGTCACCCAGAATGCAATCCCCTATACCGATATATCTTGTTCCAGCAATGATAGTGACCTGGTTGCACCTTCATTATCGGATAGCGGCGGTAATACTTCTACACCGACTTTGCAGGGTGGCAGCGGGGTGACTCAACGTAGTGCTGAATGGACCTTTACTTATCTGAATACCACGGTTGTAGAAGCGGATACGTATTCTGGCCAGGTTACCTATACCGCCACTGACCCGTAAAAGTTTACTATCCAATTAATCCCCCCGCACGATTGGGCGCTTGCCTCAACCGGGGAGGATTCTTATTATGTCAGGTAATGAAAGGCCGATATCAAATATTTCTTACTGCTGTTCTGCTATCCTGTTTCCTCCCAGCTCATGCCGTAACCATTGTTGTCAGTGGTCTTCCAAACGACCAACTCCGCATCAGGGTCGGCAGCACGGGAAGCGGGATTAATGTGGTTACCTTCAATGTCCCCGTGGGTCAGATCGGTAATGGTGTCCCAATTACCGGTACACCACAGATATTAGTCCGTGTTACTGCCCGGTCTGCCGTGGCGAATTCCAAAACAGCGACACTGACAGCAAATTCCTTGACACCTATGATGAGTGCCGGAGGCGATACCATACCCTTTACTACGATCAACTGGACTACTTCAGATGGTGACATCCCAGCAGGTGCATTTGACGGCAGTAATACCCAGACGCTGCTCACTTTCCAGAATTCACGATCAATTGAAAACACCCACACCTTTCACTACAGCAATGTGAATGTTGTGCCGACAGGTACCTACACCGGTCGTGTCACCTATACTCTGTCCATGCCATGAAACTCACCTACTTGATCATCTTGGCATTGTTGTATTCGCATAATTTATCGGCTGCTGAACGATTAAATGATTCAGCATCACCAAGGCAACGCGTAATGGTTTCTCTTGACTGGGTTGAAAGGGACATTGCCACTATTGATCCAGGTGATAAGCTGCATGCCATGGTTACACATATATTGGGGCTCGAAATTCGTCTGGATACATCGGCTTTCATAGGTAAAACAGCAAGGATATTTTTGACATTACCTACGCATATCCGGGGAATTAACAATCCTAACGGTATGCGTATGACTTGGACAACACAGGGTGTCTTTGCAGATGGTTCGGTGATCCCCGGTAATCGCAGTCAGATATTTCAAGGTGAGATTAATGATCCTGTTTTGTTAGATATATTTAACATAACACTGTACATTAATGCGCGATATTTTACTTCCGGACTTGAATTTAATCCGATCTATGAAATTGAAGTTCAGTAAAACCTTTCACAACAGTAGCTTTTTGAATCTATATAAGATAATTGCTATCTGTATGCCTCTGTTGTTTTATGTTTCATTAAAACAAGTAATGGCAGATATAAGTTTTGCCGGTGTAGTTTCTCCACCGCGTTTTGAACTTCAGGGTAAACCTGGTGATGTTATACGTAACGTCGTCCTCATTGGTAATGATGCTCTGAAACCTGCCCATTATCACATAAGAACAGCTGATTGGGATTTGGATGAGCAATATGGCGTTGTGATTCATCCACCTGAGTTGCAACCGGACAGTTGCCGGCCATGGACACGCATTGAACGACGTGAACTCAAACTTGCTCCTCAGCAGAACCGCAAATTCCGCTTTGAGATCAAGATTCCGGAAGATGCAAAAACAGGAGAATGCCGGCTGGCAATACTAGTTGAGCAAACCACAGAATCTGCTGTAACCCTTTCAGTGGGTAACGATATTCAAATACCTCTTACGGGACGCCTGGGGGTAATCATCTACGTGAAAGTTGGAGATGCCCAACCTAAACTTGAATTTCAGGAAATCGGTTTATCAGATGTTAACGGCCGCATGTTACCGGTAGCAATGATCAGAAATACAGGCAATGCACATGGACGGCCGGTGGGTATTATTGAAGGAACAGACAACAATAAACAGTTCCTGGAGTTTATCGTGTCTCCGCGGGCGATCCTACCGGGTGAGACACGCGCCATTCCCCTAACTCCTGCTTCACCTGAAGATCCTCAAAAAACAGCTGAATTTACGCTCCCTTTAAAACTTAAGGGCCCTATAGAATGGGAACACGGCAAATTTGATCTTGATGTCATCCTTCAGTAACTTTTATAACTAATAATAAAAACCCTATCGATCCAATCGGATCAATGGAATATTTATAACCGTATCCTCACGCACATAGACCTGGACCTTTAGGGATGAATCATCCGCCATTCCCCAGGGAAGGGGAACATCCTCTATAGCCAGATATACCGCATGCTTACCGGTGAAAACCGGCCAGAATTCAAATCTGCCTTCGCTATCTGTTTGCCGGGTATTACGACCATCCAGGTAAACGGCAAGACCAGTTGCAACTTTTTCAATGGGCGACCAGATTCCATCACGATTCTCATCAAAGAATACCCTGCCTATAATTCTGCCTGTCCCTTTGTTTCCGGTCCTGGCACCATATTTTGTAGCTGGCACACCTTCTGAGATAATGCGCTGAATTGACAGGAATATACTACGATCTGTAACTGTTTCACCTGCAGCAAATTCTGGATCTGATTCATTTCTGCTCCAGATAGCAGATAGATTTATCAACCAATCACGATGAGGACGCCAAAATAAATTCAAATCTATATTAGTGTTATTATTTTCACCTGCCATTTCCTGGTCCGAATAGATTTGACTGATACTGCCAAATAAATTCACTTCAGGGGTAAACCTGTGTGAATAGGATGCACCGAAACTGTAACGTTTAGCATCTCCTGCTGCTGCATTTATATCTTCAATGCCAATTGAAGTATTGAATTGATCAAGGTAAGGAATATTCCATTGGTGGTCCCATATGAATTCTGTTGACTCAGAGGGATTCGCACCGCTATGTATTTCATTGCGTTCTACCTGAAACCGGGCATTGCCAAGCTGAAACCTGCGATTCAGAAAGCCTCTTACCGAATACTCATCACTTGAATTTGTCCCAAGACCTGAACCGGAGCGGGTTAATATAGTTTCCAGATTCCCGCCAACACTCGTATTTCTGGTCAAGCGCCAAAACACAGAACTGAAAGCCTTGGTCGTTTCTTGTCCCGCTATATTGGTATCATCTTCAACATTAGTCTCTTCAAACTCCAAGCCAAAACTCCAGTTGCGGCGGAATGAAATTCTGTCACCACGCCAATAAAATCCCTGCCGATCATTTGCAATTGAAACATCAGTCCAGAGCAAATCCGGCTGAAACCGAAAAAGCCCATAATGGTGCCGCCAGCGACCCAACACATTATAACCATCCAGCCACAGCCCCCATTCATCACTATCATTTACAAGTGAATGTAATTGATAAAGATCTATTTTATCGGGGTGTTTATATTGCAGGATGGCGGCAATACTGGTGTGATCCTCAATACTTTCATCTGCGTTAACTGTCCAGCTTTGCAATCCAGCTGTCCAGTTTTCTTTAAAATCCTGTACATATCCCAGACCCCATAAGCTGCCACCGGAAGATTCAAATGACTGAGTCCTGATACCTTGAAGGTTTCCGATTTCACCAGCGGTTAACTGCAACTCAGCGTCCTCTGAATACAGGAGGGTATCCGCGCCGCGGATCAAGGAAGAAGGAAGATGAAACCGGTAACTGGAGCTGATCATGGAATTTGTGGTTCCCCTCATATCCCCAATTGTATTATTCATTAACCAGTTATTGTTAAGTGCAAAGTCATTCTGTCTTAATGTTAGCTGTTCACCAAAACTGTTTTGGTCATCAGGAAACAAATCACCTGTCTGTTTTTTCAGTTGACCATCAAATCTTAATGTCCCGTAATCTATGGTTTCACGACTCCAACGGACTACAGCGCCATGTTCAAATGACGAATCTTTGTTATTTATTTCCCTTTCATATAAACGATATTCTGTACTTAAAAAACGCCGGCCTTCGGGTTGTTCTACTTCTTCTATGACAAATTTCGGTGCTTTAAGCGCTAATTCATCCAGCACCTGATCGATATAGGGTTCCCCCGGTGCTGTTGATCCCGCCAGAACATCTTGCTCACTTTCTTGGGTAGGTAATTTTACATCAGGCGATTTTTCATTTTTATTAACAGCCTGGGTTAGGTCATCAATTTGGATGTCATAGTCAGCTGTCAGTATTACAGTCTCGTCAATTAATGATTGATCAGTGTTGGTCATTCCAATTAAATTTTCGCCATCATCCGAATGCCGCTTCATATCCTGATGATAATCGGAAGAGATCGTTTCCGAAAGTGTAAGAATTAATAGTGCAGGGTCATTATTCGCACAAACTGGGTTAGTGAACTCATGCAATGATATAATGAAAAATAACAGACCTGGTGACTGTTTTAAGTAGTTTAACCTGAGCACATTAACAGCTCTTAATTATTTTTAATTTTGGCAGAGATAAGTATAGTAACCATCCCTGTTGTGGTGTAAAGGCTGATAGACCAGAAGGCATCCACCGGCACGTCCTTGACGGTGAGTTGATAGGCGCCCACTGGAAGGTTCTGCTCCACATTAAGATAGTAGGCCTCAGATTCAGGCAAACCTCCCCAACCAAAGAGTGTAAAAAGAATTAATAATAATTATATTTAAAATGTAAACCGCCAAAGATTTGATGACGTGTAAGATTTTAAAACAAACATCTTTATGAACAATTAGTAGGATCCCTAAGTGTGTTCAGTAGTATAATTTACTTCTTCTGTAATTCTATGTATCAATATAAGATGTTTACTGATTCGACGACTAACAGGGATCCACAGTATTTAAGATACTCTTGACAGCATCTCATCTATGCTTATTTTTAATCTCTGATTAGTGAAAGGCTTGCCGATAAAATCCAACGCGCCCGCACGCATAACTTTGACTGCCTTTGGCAAATCATCTTTATCACCCAGTACGATGACCGGGATCTTGATCCCCAGGTATTTAAGTTCTTGCATTAATTCAACAGTACTCATACCGGGCATCTCTGTTCCTATGATGAGACAGCCGGACACAATCTCGGATTGCTCGAGGAAGCCTTCAGCACATGTATACATCATTACTGAACACGAGGAGGAGGTATAAAGTGAAGCAATCTGTTCGTGTATTGAACTATCCGGTTCCACCACGTAAATAATTTTATTTGTCTGATACTGCTTTGTATCTGATTTAGCCATTTATTAAAAATAATGTTTAGTAGCATGCAAGCAATAAAAATGGTTTCAGAACCGTTTATTGGTTGTTGGATGTAAATTTAATTTTTTTTGAAGTGAAGTGAGTATATGTGAATAACAAACTGAAAAGTATGCGGTCATCTACGGATATACTTACGTAGTTGGCAGCGGTATTACTATCAAACATATACACGCTGTCGGGCCAAGACAAGCGAGGACTTATACGACGACTTAGGAAGCTGATCGGTTGAGTAGATACATAAGCTGGGTAACTGATTTGACATTGAACTTTTGTAATATGTGCTGACGGTGGACCTCTACAGTACGTGGACTGATATCAAGACTTTTGCCAATCATTTTGTTTGTATGCCCTTGCGAAAGTAAATCCATGACTTGATGCTCACGTTTGGTAAGTTTTTCAATACACTTTCCCATGGTCTCTTCATGTTGGAATACGTTTCGGTTCCGATTGTCCAGTTCCAGAGCATCGTTAATACTATCCAACAAATTCTGATCATGGTAGGGCTTCTGAATAAAATCCACGGCACCGGACTTAAGTGCTTTTATCGCCATGTCGACATCGCCGTGGCCGGTAATAAAGATAACAGGTAGCGTTGCACCCATTTCATTAAGCCGTTCTTGCAAAACAAGTCCACTCATCTTGGCCATGCGGATGTCCAGTACAAGACATCCGGCCTTATCGGTTGTAAAAGAATCGAGGAATGAAACCGCACTTTCGAATATCTCGGCATTCAGGCTGACAGATTCGACCAGTTCCTTTATCGAATCACGTACAGCCTCATCGTCGTCAATAATATATACTTTTTGTTCCGTCATATGATCAAATTTCTCTATTTCTCAACAGGTAAGGAAAAATAGAATCTAGCACCGCCCGTCTTACTCTGCGAATATCCTAACTTTCCCCCATGGTTCTCAATGATGCTCTTGCAAATCGTCAGACCCATCCCCAAACCTGAGTCTTTTGTCGTGTAAAATGCTTCGAAAATATTATTCACATCTCGATCGTTAATACCAGGACCGTTGTCAGAAATGCAAACCTCCACATAGTTGTCATCTTTAATCCTAGTTTCTACATTGATATTTTTCTCTACATCATCTGCTATGTCACCCATTGCTTCTACAGCGTTGCTGATTAAGTTAAGCGCCACCTGCTGGATCTGGATCTCATCGCAGATAACTCTTGGAAGTGAACGGGAATATTTAAATATGAGGTTGCAGTCATTATTCTTGGTTTCTATCCCCGCTAATTTCGCTGCCTCTCCGAGTAGATTATTGATGTCTAGCGCAACTGGATTGCTTATTTTGTTCTGCATCATCGCACGCAGATGACTTATAATACTGCCGGCACGTCTGGCCTGATCACTTATTTTTTCAATAAGTTCCTCCACCTTGCCAGTGTTAGCCTTCCCGGATTGAAGATGCCTTCGGCTGGCCTGCGCATAACTATCGATAGCGGCCAGTGGCTGATTAATTTCGTGCGCAATTCCCGAGGCCATTTCGCCAAGAGTCTGTACTCGGACAAGGTGTGCCAGGCGCTCACGGTGCATGCTTGCCTCTTCTTCTGCCTGTTTTTTCTCTGTGATGTCACGGATGTTTGCGGCGATACCCGAAACCGACCCATCACTTTCCCGGAACGGGGAGTAGTAAACATCCATATAGCGGTGTTCATTCTTCTGATAATTCAGCCAAATCTGGAAGTTAACTTGCTGCCCTGTCAGACACCGGTCCATGTTTGGTTTAACTTGGTTCTCGAATACCTCCTGCCCCAAGATCTCACTCGCTTGATGCCCGATCACCTCTCCCCGACTCTTCCCAAAATAGTCAAGATATGAGTCGTTCACTGCCTGATAGATATAGTCCTTATTTAAAAATGCCAGCAGGTCAACACTAGCGGAGACTATGTGTTCGTATTTTAGTAAATACTCCTCTGCCCGCTTGCGCTCGGTGATGTCCATGAATGTCACCACACAGCCAATAGTTTTACCATCGGAGTTGATAGGGTAGGACCAGTATTCTGCCGGGAAACTACTTCCATCCTTTCGAAACAACACTTCTGTATCGACGTGACTTCTTTCATTCCTGATGAATGCTTTATAGATCTGGCAGTCTTCAACAGGATAGGGCGAACCGGAGACCCGAGTATGGTGAATCAATCCATGCATATTCTTGCCGAGCAGGTTGTCCTGGGTTTCATAACCCAACATCCTTAGACAGGCGGAATTACAGAAAGTACAGTTACCGTTGAGGTCTAATCCGTAAATGGCTTCGGCTGCTGAATCAAGTAATAAGCGGTTACGTTCTTGACTTTCTTTTAATGCAGTTTCCGCTAGTTTGCGCTCGGTATTTTCATTCTTCAATTTAACGTTAGCTTCTGTTAGCTCCTTAGTCCTCTCCTGGACTCGGTTTTCTAACTGTTCATGCGCCTCTTGCAAGGACACCTCAACCTCCACGCGTGCGGTGATATCACGCGCGACGGCCTGAAACCCTGCGATCTGTCCCTTCTCCCATATCAGTTGTACATTTTGCCCCAACCATACTTCGGTACCATCATTTGCCAAAACTGGATATTCGTAATACGTATTCTTAATCTGTTTACGCAATTGTCTCTCATAAAAAGTTATCGTCTTTCTTCGATAAGCTTGTACGACACCTTTGGTAAAATGTTCACCCAGAACTTCTTCTTCCGTATATCCCATAATGCTAATGGCTATGGGATTAATATATGTAAAATAGCCTTCTAAATCGGTTCGATAGATGATATCGCTCGCGTGCTCAACAAGTTGCTTGTAACGCTCTTGACTTTCACTTAGAGCCTTATCAACCTCCACGCGTGCGGTGATTTCCTGAACAATGGAACTGACACCACGGACAACACCATCCTCCGATTTGACCGGGTAATAGCAAGCTGAAAAGTATCTTTTCTTTTGCGAATCAGTGCCTGCTGTCATGCTGGCTTCAACGTCGATAACAGGCTCACCTGTATCGATCACTGTGCGATAAATATGCTCCATCGTTTCTGCAATTTCGGGGACAATTTCTCGTAACGTTCTGCCGATGTGGTCAGCAGCAGAAATGCCATTGATCTCGGCGAGTTTTTCATTACACCTCAAATAACGTAAATCCGTGTCCATAAAGCACATGCCCATAGGGGACGTACTGTAAATAATCTCCAATTCAGTGTACTGCTCATTTAATTTCCGTTCGCTTTCTAACAAAACAACGCACCTTCAGCATGCTTGCGTATACTGATATCATGCAATCCACAGACTACATAATCACCATCAGCCGTTTTCAGTGGACTCAAACCGACCTCACAAGGGAACTCGGTGCCGTCCTTTCGGCATGCAAAAAGATTCAAACTAATCCCCATCTCCCGTATTTTTTGATTGGTATTATAATCCTTGCGGTGATCAACGTATCGGTGCTGAAAGCGTTCAGGTAGTAGCATCTCAATCTTTAGACCAATCAACTCATCTTGCTCGTAACCAAACAGCTCTGTGGTCTGCTGATTAACAAAAGAGATCACACCATCCTGATCGGTTAAAATAATGGCATTCGTTGCAGAATTCAGAATAGAGCTGAAGTTTATTCGATCGTCTAATCTGCGCCGGTGACCATGAAGCGTCTTCGTGGTTTGCTCAAAACTCTCTATTTTGGATTTTGTTCCCATTAGAAGGCCCCGTGTTTTATAAATCTTGGTACATCTATAACTCTTAGAGTGACTTATATTTATTGCTTATAGGACAATATTTCAAAGCCTTATACCTTAAGAAATAAAATAAATAATAAAAATATTATGACATATCTTTTAAAAGTTGTCGGTATTCCGCTGGATTTTATCGACAAGTCTTTCACTAATCAAAGATTAAAAATAAGCATAGATGAGATGCTGTCAAGAGCATCTTAAATACTGTGGATCCCTGTTTGTCATCGAGTCAGCAAACCCCCTATGTTTATACGTAGAATTACAGAAGAAGTAAATAATTCTACTGATCACACTTGGGGATCCTACTAATTGTTCATAAAGATGTTTGTTGTATCCCTTCAAAAGAAATGAGACACAATTGAGCTAAATATTACGAGAGACTTCTGATAAGTTAAACCTATAAAACAGGAGTCTCATCATGAGCAATAATACCGAGAAGTTGGTTAAAGATATACGCCGTCGTACGCGCAAAAAATATTCGGCTGAAGAAAAGATCCGGATTGTACTGGAAGGACTGCGCGGTGAAGAAAGCATTGCTGAACTGTGTCGCAGAGAAAATATCAATCAAAATGTGTATTACCGTTGGAGCAAGGAATTTCTAGAAGCCGGGAAGCAACGATTAGCCGGTGACATTAAACGGGAAGTCACCTCCACAGAAGTGATTGATCTGAAGAAAGAGAATGACCAACTCAAACGTCTGTTAGCCGACATCTCCCCCGCACATGGTTGGTCATAGTCATTGACAACATCAATGTCCGCTTTTGGCCGAAAGAAGATGTTTAGAGTCTGTAACCGAACGTCCGCTTTCGCTGGATAGCGGACGTTCATAACGTGCAATCCGGATGACTCTTATGTGTCGAACAGGAGACATTAGAGATTATTATTCGTATATCAATATTTTAGCTTATGTAACCTTGCCCATCGTTACTTTTGCTTCGGGAATCATTGTCAGTGCCGTCACAGCTGCAATACCACTAAAGGCTCTGCTTTTCACCCTATGTATTATAGCTTGTGTTTGTGCTACTGATACATTCAATTGCCCCACATTAACGGCATCAGTCGCTGCTGTACCAGCTGCGACACCATGGACTTGAACCGGTGTGGTCGGATTTCCGGCCCCATCATCTACACCGAAAGTAACACCAGTGTCATCCAAAAGCAGCGCGGTAGACGTTGTACCACCGCTTAAGGTAGTTGAGGTTGTTCCTACTCTCAGTCCGTGAGTGGCAGTTGGATTATCAACCAGAACGCTTGCCGTGGTGGCTGTTGTCTCCACGCTTGCAGTCGTCGTCCCATCTGTAGTGCTCAGTAATATACGGTTGGATGATACATCCACGTTTGATATATCCGCCGCATTTGTTGCATTCAATGACACCCCGTTTGCGCCCGTGGTGGCCTGCACATCCAGGCCACCGACCCTATATTCGCTGTTTGTACATTAAGCGTACCGCTTGCGGTATCGGTATCAAGTAAAGCAATCCGGGTTGTGTTACTGGCAATATTAGTCACGTTCGTGGCGATGTCGCCCGTGTTCGTGGTGATAACGGATTCGTCTATAGTACTAGGGGATGTTCCCATACCACCACAGCCAGGATTGTCACATGTAGCAAGAAAGGCCGCCTGGGGGCTGGGGGATAACCCCACCCGTTATCGTCCCAGCCGCCACCGCTACTGCTACCACTACCGAAGAAGCAAATTTATTTTTCTTTACTGAAAATTTACTATGCTTTTTCT
>SMWN01000114.1 GCA_004356415.1 Gammaproteobacteria bacterium | reverse complement strand
GTATAATCACCTCCAGGCCATAAAGATTGAAATAAACTCCCCCAAAATACGCATAATTCGTTATCATAACGCCTTTTCCCAGTTAGCTCTTAATCATTAATACGTGAACATCAAAGCATTACAATAATGGACAAAGAAACAGAAAATTTGCCAAAGAATATTCTTGGCAAACGGATCGGTATTGTCGGTGGTGGACAACTAGCGAAAATGACTGCCTTATCTGGACTGCAACTTGGCTGTGACGTTCTGGTGCTCGAACGTAAATCTGAGGGTCCGGCGGTCAATCTGGCCAGCCATTCCTTTGTCGGTGATTGGGATAATCCTGATGACCTGATAAAACTGGCTGAGCACGCAGATGTTGTGACCCTTGAGAACGAATTTGTTGATGCCAATAGTCTATCCGAACTGGAAAAGGCTGGGCATACGCTATTCCCTACATCGAAGAGCATTGGTTTGGTACAGGATAAATATATCCAGAAACAAACATTGGAGAAAGCTGGTTTGCCGCTCTCTCCTTTCAGAGAGATTGAATCACGCGAAGATATTATTGAAGTTGCAAAGGAACTTCATTGGCCTCTAGTCATTAAAGCTCGCAGAAACAGCTATGACGGCAAAGGTAATGCGACAGTGAATAATGTCAGTGAAATAGACGCCGCCTGGGATAAACTGGATGGAAATAAGAGGACACTATATGCGGAGGCATTTTGTCCTTTCGTCTCAGAGCTGGCGATAATTATTACTACCAGCAGGAATGGTGAAACCGCAACCTATCCCTTGGTCGAATCTGTGCAAAGAGATCATATTTGCCATATTGTTCGTGCTCCTGCACCTGTTTCTGCTGAAATTACTGAAAAGGCAAGCGATATTGCCAGACGTGCTGTGACTGCAATTGGCGCAATAGGCAGTTTCGGTGTAGAGATGTTTTTGATGGGAGATGGACAGGTAATAATTAATGAACTTGCACCCAGGGTACATAACTCAGGTCACTATACCATCGAGGCATGTGAATGTTCACAATTTGAAAACCATGTCCGTGCAGTCATGGGCTGGCCCTTAGGCTCAACTAAAATGGTCAGACCAGCTGCCGTGATGGTTAATTTGCTTGGTCAGGGTCATGGCAGTGGTCAACCGGCAGGATTTAATGAAGCCTTGGCGATGCCCGGTGTACATGTCCATATTTACGGAAAAGAATTGACTATGCCAGGTCGTAAAATGGGACATGTGACTGCATTGGGTGAAACTTTATCTGAGGCAGAACAGATTGCACAAGCAGCGGCGAATATCCTTAAATTTGGGGCAAGCGAATGAGTAAAAAACAACCTCTGGTCGGTATTATTATGGGCAGTGATTCTGATTGGCCAACGATGAAACTCGCTGCAGACATCTGCAAGAAATTTAATGTCCCATATGAAGCACGCGTTATATCAGCACATCGTACCCCCATTGACATGACAGAGTATGCCAACGAAGCGCATAAAAGAGGGTTGCGTGTCATCATTGCAGGCGCAGGAGGTGCGGCGCATTTACCCGGGATGGTAGCCAGCCTAACGCCTTTACCCGTCGTCGGCGTCCCGATTGAAAGTAAAGCATTAAAAGGACTGGATTCTTTACTTTCAATTGTACAAATGCCAGCGGGGGTGCCAGTGGCCAGTGTTGCCATTGGTGGCAGCAAAAATGCAGGATTGCTTGCTGTAGAAATCATTGCGCAGAATGATCAAAAATTACAGGCAAAGATCCTTAAATACAAAAATGAGATGGCGAAAGATTCCCGAGCAAAAAACAAAAACCTGAAGCATAAAACAACCACAAAGAAGAAAACAAAAAAGAAAGTCAGCAAAAAAGTGCGCCGTAAAACTACTTCGCGTTAATCACTCATAGCGAGCCTCACCTTCACGAATGGTCTAATGCAATGCATTTGATGTTGCCTGCGAACCCTGAGGCCCTGAGGTTGAACATGGGCCTGCCTGATGATGTACCATGCGCCAATCACCATTCTCAATAACAAAGATATTCGTTGCCATCAACTGACCTTCGGGGAAAACTTCACTACACACAATATAGGCTGATCCATCATATAAATACGCCCGTTCGTTGATACATTCGATATTATGTGAACCTGAATTTTTAAATATGAGTTGCCAACTCATCATGACTGCTTTTTGACCATGCAAGGCCGTACTTCCCGGATGAATCACTGAAATATCATTACTTCTTGACCATAAATGTTTAATTGCCAAAAAGTCTCCTGCAGCAAAGGCTTCATAAAATGCAGTATTGACTTCAAGTACTTCTTTCAATGTCCTATTTTTTATTCCCATACTTCTCCCATAATTCCTTGGCAAGTTTTCGAGCTTGCTGAAGATCCTCCTGTGATAATTGCCATTGAATTTGATCACGCAATCTTTGTGCCGGTTTAAAACCTCCCGCTGCGGCTATGCCATACCATGCGTAGGCTTTGATGTCGTCTCGTGGGATACCGTAACCATTATGATGTATTGAGCCAAGCCTGAATTGGGCCATCACATGCTTTTTTCTCGCTGCATCAATATACCATTCCAATGCATCAGTTTTATCATGTGGAACTCCCCGTTCCTCCCGATATATATTGATCAAATTACTTTGTGAAGATGTATGCCCACGGTCGGCAGCCTTACGGTACCACCCAATGGCCAATGTATAACTTTGTTCCACACCACGCCCCTGCTGGTACATAACGCCCAAATAATGTTGGGCACCTATCCATCCCTGCTCAGCGGCCTTACGGTACCATTTTGCTGCTTCGACATAATCTTGCGTAACACCGAAGCCCTCATGAAACATATAAGCAATACTTGCCTGAGCTTCTGCGTTCCCTTCAACTGCAGCCTTTCTCGTCCATTTCATTGCTTCCCAATAATCGCGTTGTGTGCCATTCCCCTGTACATACATTTGTGCGAGTCTGACTTGGGCGGAGATAAATCCCTGTTCAGCAGCCTTAAGATACCAGGCAAGCGCTTCACCATAATTTTGCTCTACACCCAGGCCATTTTGATACATTTTCCCCAGATGATATTGCGCATCATCCCACCCTTGAATCGCTGCTTTCTGATACCACTCACGTGCCTTTTCATAGTCTTGCCCTATTCCATCTTCTTTTTCGTATATCAAGCCAAGCGCATTCTGTGCCTTCGCATCTCCAGATTCAGCCAAAGGCATCAGCTTTTCAAATGCTATCTGATAGTCACCTTTGTCATATGCAGCCAGGGCGGTTTCATAATCCGAGCGCCCGCAAGCTGATAACAGAAATATAAAGAGTAATATCACACGCATGGGAAAATTATCTCACACAATTCTATCCATGTAAGTCTGAAGCTATGATATTGAAACTATTGATAAGCTCGTTCACACGTTACAATCGCTCCAAATCCGGGAACTCTATTTATATCGTTCTGTCCGAGTAGGTACTTAAAAGTAGAACAAGAGTAGATTACACATGAGAACACAGATGAAAAAATGGTACCTTTTCACAGTCTTTGCCGGCTTTGCTGGTCTGACAGCAATTGTTGCTCCAGTTTCCGGAGAAGCAGATCAAGAAAACACGATGGAAAATGTGCTTGTCACCGTGGCCCAATCTGGTGGACTCTCATGGACGGACAAGCATGCCAATTATGTTAAGCCTTCAAAAGCTGAACTCAAAAAAATACTCTCAAAATTACAATATGACGTCACACAAAAAGATAGCACAGAAAGACCATTCAAGAATGAATACTGGGATAACAAGAAAGAGGGTATTTATGTTGATATCGTATCAGGTGAACCATTATTCAGTTCGAAAGATAAATTTAAATCCGGTACTGGTTGGCCAAGCTTTACACGTCCAATTGTTACCGATGCCCTGGTAGAAAAAGCAGATTTTTCAATCTTCGGGATTAGAACCGAGTTACGAAGCACTCTGGCAGATTCCCATGTGGGTCATCTATTTGAAGATGGCCCAGCACCCTCTGGCCTGCGTTACTGTATCAACTCGGCCTCGCTCAAATTTATCCCAAAAGAAATGCTGGCTGCTAAGGGTTATGGTGAATTTGAGTCCATATTTGGTAAATAACACGAATATAATTCTGTAGATTCATTCTGATAAAAAAGCCAGATAACTTAGCTGTCTGGATTTTTTAGGCTCGGCTTTTTAGGGATTGACCTTTATTTGAAATTTCAGCGCTCTGATTTCATCGGCAAAACTATTCATCCACTCTTCTGATATGGCAGATAATCGTGGTGCTTCTGCCTGCATGGATTGTCTGGCTAGGCTATACAGCAGGACGCCTTTAATCTCAAGCCCTTCTTCTTTCACCCATGACAGGAACTGTAGATAACTTTTAAGTTCATTTTCTGCTGGTGGTTTTCCATCCAATTTAAACATGCACGTTTGTAACCATGTTGGACAAAGTGCACTCATTATCTTCAGATTCTGTTTAACTCGTTCAAGTGACAGTGCTGCATTATTAATATTTTTTAACCCAGTGTTCGTTGCACTATCCAGCTTAAACCATACTTCCCCATTGGTTTTGCTCATCGACGACAATCCAGCCTGCACCACTTTTTTATGAGCCAGACTTCCATTCGTGATGAGTACCAGTTTAATTTTACTTTGCAAATGGAATTGTCTAATTGATTGACCAATCAGTAAGACAACCTGATCAAATTTTTCTGCGCTGGTTGGTTCTCCATTACCAGAAATAGCAATGTCCTTGATTGTTCGAATATCTTCTGCAACGTCCTTACGATCGTAAAAATCACCATGGATGACATCTTTTAAGAAACCATCCAGTTCATCTTTCAGTTGCTGTAGATCAATCTCCGGAGAAGAACCACGTATCAAATTCGGTACCTGACAATAGATGCACCGCCAGTTACACGCATTATTAGGGTTAAGATTGATACCAATAGACAGACCATCAGAACGCCTCGAAATCACAGGATAAACATAGGTTAACCCTGCACTATCTCGACTATGATCTGTTGTTGTTAGCACGAAATTACTTTATGTATGAGCTTGTTGGTGCATACGGCCACGTATCAGAGAAAATATAAAACCCGGAACGCACAAACTTGCAGAAATAATAAAACAGAAGCTAATGGCCTGTTGCAAACTTTGAAAAACAGATGGTTCGATTTCCACCTGTCCAATGACCATGGCAAAAACGAGTGTCACCAGTGCCATACTTGTCATTTGACCCAATATCCTCATTGTTGCAAGTGATCCTGTTGCACTTCCATAATATTGTTTATCAACAGCACTCATAATGGCATTTGCATTGGGTGATGAGAACAGGCTAAACCCGAAACCTGTGACGACTAATGCACCGATCAAATAACTGATTGAGCTGGCTACATTTAATAATGCTAGCATGAGTAAGCCGAATGCTGTTATTGCCATACCAATAGAAGCAATGACTCTGGGTTCAATCTTATCTGATAAGCGTCCTACAAACGGTGAAAAGACTGCCATTGTTAAGGGTTGTATCATCATAATTACACCCGCAATTGTTGCAGACATCCCTTTTAAATATTGTAAATACAAACTGATTAAAACGATATTTGCAAATATCGCGGCATAGATAATAAATGATGCGAAACATGAAAATGCGAATACCCGATTCATCCCAAACAAGGTAATATCAAATATGGGATGTACCGTACGTTTTTCCAGGTAAATGAATGCCCAGATACCAGATAGTCCGAATATTAAAAGCAATAAACCAACTATATTAGGTAACGTTGAAACACCCAAACATAATAGAACAATGGATAAGGCGTACAAGACCGCTCCCTTTACATCAAACACGCCTTGCTCATCAGCAGACCAATCTCCGGGAACTTTAAACAGGCCAATCAATAGCACAACAATCGCAAGTGGTATATGAAAGACAAAACTTGCTCGCCATCCATAGAGATCAATAAGCAAACCACC
>SMWN01000113.1 GCA_004356415.1 Gammaproteobacteria bacterium | reverse complement strand
GTCTGTTCTGAAAGATAAACCTGTTTTTAAAGGTAATATTGAGTCAATGAGAAAACGAGGTCTAGGTAAGGGGTTGGATGCATTACTGTCTCCAAGAGGCAGTATGGAAAGTGCTGATTCAAATCTGGATGAACAGTTGCGGACACTTCCCGTCGATGTTGTTGTCCGTGGTCGGTATCAGCCGCGCGAGGAAATGGATTCGCAAGCACTTGAAGATCTGGCCAACTCAATACGAAAACAGGGTGTGATACAACCGATTGTCGTCAGGCCTTTAAAGGGAACTGATACCTACGAAATCATTGTAGGGGAACGCCGCTGGCGGGCAACACAGTTGGCGGGATTACATGAAATCCCAGCTATCATTAAAGATGTATCAGATCAAACAGCGATGTGCCTGGCTCTGATCGAGAACATCCAGCGTGAAGATCTGAATCCGATAGACGAAGCGCGTGCACTTTCCCGCTTGTTGCAGGAATTCGAAATGACTCATGATACCGCTGCTGAAGCAGTCGGCAGATCTCGTTCAACTGTGACGAACATCCTGCGTCTTCTTGAGTTGCACCCCGAAGTTCAAAAAATGTTGGGAACTGGTGCTCTGGAGATGGGTCATGCGCGCGCCATATTGGCAGCAAGGAAGGAAAACCAGGTTGAATTGGCAAAAAAAGTTGTCAAGCAAGGACTATCAGTGCGTGCAACTGAAAAATTGATCCGTGATTTACTGGCAAAAGGGGCGCAGAAAAAAAGCGGTAAAAAACGTTCAGCTTCACAACAGTTGGATCCCAATCTAAGAGGTTTGCAGGAAGATTTATCTGGGCGCCTTGGGGCAGCAGTGGTAATTAAGCATCACAAAAGCGGTAAGGGGATCTTGGAGATTCGCTACCATTCCCTAGACGAACTAAACGGAATATTGAAAAGAATAAAGTAACTGCTTGTTTAGGTACGGTGTTTATTAATAAATTAATGTGTTTTATTCATGATCGCCGTTGATAACCCATGCTTAGCTGATTATAATCAAGCGTCTTACGCTGGAGGAACCAGCTTTTCAGCTTCAATTTAGGGGCATAGGGTAATTTCGAAGACTGGCATAGATATCTGCCCGTTACTCGGTGAAACGGTGGTTGAGCGGTAATCAAAGAAATAATAAAAAATAGAACCGCTGCCTTTAGATTAGTTTATGTTCAGCTAACCATTACAGTTGTGATAGCGCTCCTGTCATACACATATAGCGGGCTAGTGTCGGCCTATTCGGTGTTATTAGGCAGTGTGGTTTACATTTTGCCGAATATTTATTTCGTCAGGTGTGCATTTAGAAAAGTGGAGTCGCAAACCCCGCAGTCGATGATGAGCTGGTTTTATATTGGCGAAGCGGTGAAGATTTTATTAACAGTTGCATTGTTTGCAATCTGCTTTGCGTTGGTAAAGCCACTAAATGTGGCATTATTATTTGCCGCATACATCGTGATGATGATCGTGAATTTGGCAGGAATGGCTCTGATAAAGGGCAATATTGAAGAAACACAGAATAAATAATTATTTTTCTATTAAAATAAAACTGAGTTGAGAAGAATCGAATGGCGACTGAAGGCCTAACTTCTACTAGTTATGTAAGACACCATCTTCAGAATCTGGTGTATGGAGAATTACCTGAAGGTTATGAACGAGCAGATGGGTCCGTGCTCGAACAGTCAACATGGACGATCGCTCACAGCACGCAAGAGGCTGTGGACATGGGTTTTTGGGCACTCAATGTAGATTCCATGGGCTGGTCAATCTTTCTTGGCCTTATCTTTTGTTACTTCTTTCGCAAGGTTGCTAAAAATATTGATTCTGGCGTGCCGGGGAAACTGCAAAACGTAATTGAAGTACTGGTAGAATTTGTTAATACAAACGTTAAAGAGACATTCCATGGTAAAAGCAATCCAGTGATCGCATCAGTTGCGCTAACCTTGTTTTGCTGGATATTTTTGATGAACCTGATGGATCTGGTGCCGGTTGATGTGTTGCCATTTCTTGCTCAGAAAATCAGTGGTGATCCGCATTTCTATTTCAAGGTTGTGCCGACAACCGACCCAAATATTACCTTTGGTTTTTCTCTTACCGTATTCGCGATGATCATTTTCTACAGTGTGAAGGTGAAAGGTATTGGTGGATTTATCGGCGAATTAACCCTGCAACCTTTTGGTAAATGGATGATTCCGTTTAACCTCCTGTTGGAAGGGGTTGCCTTGTTGGCCAAACCTGTGTCACTTGCATTGCGTTTGTTCGGAAACTTGTATGCAGGCGAACTGATATTCATGTTGATTGCAATGCTGGGGTATTATCAGTTGCCATTACACTTTATCTGGGCAGTATTCCATATTCTGATAATTGTGTTACAGGCATTCATCTTTATGATGTTGACCATTGTTTATCTGAGCATGGCACATGAATCACATTAATTTAATTATTGAAATTTAGGCGTACTAAAACAGTAAAATCCGGAGGATATGATGGAAACAATTTTGGCATTCACAGTATTAGGTGTGCTGCTTGTATTGGGCATGGGTGCATTGGGCACGGCGATTGGTTTTGGTTTGTTAGGTGGTCGCTTTCTTGAGGGCGCTGCACGTCAACCTGAGCTTGCTCCAATGTTACAGGTGAAAATGTTCCTGGTAGCAGGTCTTCTTGATGCTGTTACGATGATTGGTATTGGTATTAGTATGTGGTTTACTTTTGCAAACCCGTATACAGATGCATTGCAGACTTTGACTGGTAACTAAGGCAAACGTGATCAATCAATCCCTGAAGGAGTAAGGTATGAATTTTAACGCAACGCTTATTGGGCAGATAATCTCATTTGCCGTTTTTGCCTGGTTTTGTACCAAGTTTATCTGGCCGGTTATCATCAAGGCACTGGATGATCGGCAGGCCAAAATTGCGGATGGTCTTGCAGCCGCTGAAAAAGGTCAGCATGAGCTACAACTTGCCGAGAAACGAGCCACTGAAATCTTGCGCGAAGGCAAAGAAAAATCTAAGGAATTCATCGATCAAGCACAAAAACGTCACGATGAAATCGTTGATGGAGCCAAAGACGATGCGCACGAAGAAGGCCAGCGTATTCTGACTGCAGCAAGGGCTGAGATAGAACAAGATCGTCAAGAGGCGAAAGAAACACTTCGAGCTGAAGTCTCTGTCCTGGCGATTGCCGGTGCTGAGCAAATTTTGATGAGAGAAGTCGATAAAAATGCTCATAATGAAGTACTCGATAAAATCAGCGCTAGCCTGTAAATCGATACCATGAATGATTTTCAGAGAATGGTTCTTTTCAATACCCGCTTGACGGGTGCACATAGTATTTTGTAAACCTACTTAAGGTAAGACAGGACAAATGCAGGAAAATACAACAGTTGCCAGACCTTACGCTCAAGCCGTGTTTGAAACGGCGAGTGAAGAAAGCAAGTTAGCTGAATGGTCAGAAATGTTAGGGCTGCTTGAAACAGTTGTGACAGATGCTCAAATGAAAGCGGTGCTTACAAATCCAAAAATGGATGCTGCAGCACTATCTGATTTTGTCCTGGGTGTGTGTGGTAAGGCCTTAAGTGAAACAGGCAATAATCTGGTTAAGGTACTTGCTGGGGCTGGACGTCTGACAATCATCCCTGAAATAAATAAATTGTATGAGCAACTTCGAGCTGAAGCCGAAGGCGTGATTGAAGTTGGTGTGACTTCCGCCTATGAACTGGCACCAGAACAGCAGGCCACGATATCTAAGGTGATGGCAAAACGTCTGGGTAGAAAAGTAGAAATCACCCACGAAATTGATGATTCGCTAATCGGCGGTGTGGTAATCCGGGCGGGCGACACAGTCATTGATGCTTCAATAAGAGGTCGCTTGAAGGCACTGGCGACGCAGATGACCAGTTAGTATCAATTAAATATTTGTAGTGTTAATTTAGCGCCGTGATTGATTTTCAGAGAATGGCACATAGTACCGAGAATGATTTTCAGAGAATGGCACATAGAAATTTAATAGCGGTATAACCGAATAGAAATGGTAGGCGAGGAATAAGTATGTCCATCAGTGCAACAGAAATCAGTGATCTGATTAAGAAGAAAATACAGGGTCTGGATCTTGAAACCGAAGCCCGTACCGAAGGTACCGTGGTTAGTTTGAAAGACGGGATTGCAACAATTTATGGCTTAAGCGATGCCATGCAGGGGGAAATGATTGAATTCCCCGGCAATACCTTCGGCCTGGCCTTGAACCTTGAACGTGATTCAGTGGGTGTTGTTATCATGGGGGCCTACGAACACATCTCCGAGGGTGATACGGCCAAATGTACGCAGCGTATTCTTGAGGTACCTGTGGGCAGGGAATTACTGGGTCGTGTTGTTGACGCACTGGGTAATCCGATTGATGGTAAAGGCGAGATTAATGCGGCAGAAAGCTCCCCGGTTGAAAAGATTGCCCCAGGTGTTATCGCCAGGAAATCCGTTTCTCAACCGGTACAAACCGGACTTAAATCCATTGATTCCATGGTACCTCTAGGTCGTGGACAGCGTGAATTGATTATTGGTGATCGTCAGACAGGTAAAACGGCTGTCGCGGTGGATACCATCATCAACCAGAAGGGCACCGGTATTAAATGTGTCTATGTCGCGATTGGGCAGAAAGCTTCTTCAGTTGCAGCGGTAATTCGCAAGCTGGAAGAGCATGGTGCAATGGAACATACCATTGTGGTTTCAGCAAGTGCCTCGGAGACTGCGGCACTACAGTACATTGCGCCTTATGCTGGCTGTGCCATGGGTGAGTATTTTCGCGACCTTGGTGAAGACGCACTGATTGTTTATGATGACTTGACAAAACAAGCCTGGGCATATCGTCAGATTTCACTATTGCTGAGGCGTCCGCCAGGTCGTGAAGCTTATCCTGGTGACGTGTTCTATTTGCACTCACGCCTGTTGGAACGTGCATCACGCGTGAGCGTTGAATACATTGAGAAGATTACAAATGGTAAGGTTAAGGGACAAACTGGCTCGCTAACAGCTTTGCCGATTATTGAAACGCAGGCGGGTGACGTATCTGCCTTCGTGCCGACCAACGTCATATCTATTACAGACGGCCAGATATTCCTGGAAACTGACTTGTTTAACTCCGGTTTTCGTCCTGCGATTAATGCGGGCCTGTCTGTGTCTCGTGTGGGTGGTGCCGCGCAAACCAAGATCATTAAAAAGCTGGGCGGTGGTATACGCCTGGCGCTTGCCCAGTATCGTGAACTGGCGGCTTTCGCTCAGTTTGCGTCAGACCTTGATGATGCGACACGCGCACAGTTGGAACGCGGTCAGCGCGTGATGGAGCTGATGAAGCAGAGACAATATTCCCCACTGAGTGTTTCTGAAATGGGTGTCAGCCTGTTTGCGGTTGAATATGGTTTTCTGGATGATGTTGAACTTGAAAAGGTGGGTGCTTTCGAGCATGCATTACATAGTTTTATGCATAGTGACCGTGCAGATCTGATGAAACAGATAGAAGAAAGCGGTGACTACAATGATGAAATTGAGGCTTCACTCAAGGAAAGTATAGAAAACTTTAAGAAAAATCATACATGGTAATGTGCAGGATGCACGAACGCCGCGGCTACAGGACGTAGAGGAGCGGCGAGTCATTAAGAACTGATAATCAAGCTGAATTAATTAGAGATGAGACACAGATAAATGGCTTCTGCAAAAGAAGTAAGAACCAAAATAGCCAGTATAAAAAATACGCAAAAAATTACCAAGGCAATGGAAATGGTTGCTGCCAGTAAGATGCGTAAGGCTCAGGAACGAATGAGAGCAGCCAGGCCATATGCCGACAAGATTCGTAATGTCATTGCACACTTGGGGAGTGCCAATCCTGAGTATAAGCATTCCTATCTGGGCGAACGTAAGGAGATTAAACGGGTTGGTGTCATTATTGTTTCCAGTGATCGTGGTTTGTGTGGTGGTCTGAATTCAAACCTGTTCCGTGAAACCGTAAATCGCATGAAAGAGTGGAATGATAAGGACATCGGCATTGATATGTGCCTGATTGGCACCAAAGCGGTTAGTTTTTTTAATCGTATTGGCGGATCGATTATTGGTCAATCGACCCACTTGGGCGATAAACCAACGATCGATATTTTGATTGGTACAGTAAGGATAATGCTGGATGCTTTTAACGAAGGAAAGATCGATCGGCTATATCTGATCTTCAACAAATTTATCAATTCGATGACACAAGAACCCTTATTTGAGCAACTCTTGCCAGTACAAGCCGGTGATGAAGAAGAACTGAAACATCACTGGGATTACATCTACGAGCCAG
>SMWN01000112.1 GCA_004356415.1 Gammaproteobacteria bacterium | reverse complement strand
CAATTTGGACGACACCATGTTCGCCCTGGACTTTTTGTCTACTCAGGCTAGCTCCCAGATTAGCGTAAGCCCTTTTTTGCCAACTCGTTGGTTCCTGTAATTTTGGTACCAGTAATTCTCCAGAACCCGATTGATCAGACAATGCGATTTCATAGGATCTAGCATTCTCAGGTAATCCCCTGGTCAGCACGTTGAACATTTTTGGATTGGGCTCAAAGGCATGGACGAAGGGTACAAGTCTGGCCAACAGATGGGTATAAACACCCTTGTTGGCGCCTATATCAATGGCCTGCTTGTTCCTGTTCACCAAAAATGGCAACAAGTGTAATTCCGGTTCGCCCTTGCGCAGGTTTTTCCTGACCAGATGACGCATATAATACTGGGGGGGGATCAAAAAATTCTTGATGATCTCTTCTGTTGAGGAAGGCGGAATCCATTTGTCATCATCGTGGGTCATGTGGGCATCATATTCCTTGATTTATTCCGTCTGTTCAATGCATGTTTGGGGTGTCATGTATTCTAACCTAGCCAATAAGGAATTTAGTTTCCGACCATTAATTTACACTTGACCGGCTGCGTCCAATATTAAGGAGATATTCAGTGGCATTAGTTGACAAACTCATTAAAAGCTAAATCCTGGTCAGTGCATAATTATAGATACAGGTAACCATTAACTACCGATTTTGGCCTTGTGGGCTACTATTATGTAACTCGAGCGTCCCTACCAGATCAGAAACATTCTCGATATCATGTTCGTCCAGGTAATCCACAATACCTTGATTAATCTTCGGACAAATCAGTGGATCATAGAACAGTGCCGTTCCAACGCCCACGGCGGCAGCGCCCGCAATAATAAACTCCAATGCATCTTTTGCCGAAGTAATTCCCCCTTGCCCAATGATGGGTACATTATGATGCTTACTGACCTGATAAACCTGATGTACCTTAAGCAAGGCTATTGGTTTGATCGCGGGCCCGGACAGCCCCCCCTGATTGTTCCCGATCACCGGTTGTCTCTTTTCAATATCTATCGCCATCCCCATTAAAGTATTGATGACAGCCAGACCATCTGTGCCGGCTTCTATGCAACGACGTGCATTTTCGGCGATGTCTGTCTGATTTGGTGATAATTTGGTAATGATTGGTTTATTGGTTGCACGACGACAAACTTCAACAACACGGGCAGACATGTCCGGATCGTTACCAAATTCGACCCCCCCTTTCTTGACATTTGGACAGGAAATATTGATTTCCATTGCGTCAATCGGTGAATCATCAAACAGTCGGGTAATTGCTTCATACTCTTCAACTGTCGAACCAGACAGATTGGCAATAAATCGCGTTTCATCAAAATCCAGATTGGGAAGATATTCATCAACAACAACTGCTGACCCCGGATTTTGTAGTCCGATGGCATTCAACATTCCCATAGGCGTCTCCATCACCCGATGCGGTGGATTGCCCAGACGAGGTTCCAGTGTTGTGCCTTTCAGGCAAACCGCACCAACATCGGTATTGGAAAAGCCATTCACACGTGTATATTCTTCACCAAAACCAACGCAACCAGAGAGGAGTACCTGTGGCGAATTAAACTTCATGCCACAGAAATCCATAGTCAGTTTATGCTTTATATTTTCATCCATTTTAATCTTTCACCCAGGGCCATGCGTCATGATCCATGTTGTTTTGTACGAACCGGAAATACCTCCTAATACCGTTAATATTATACGATTATGTGCTAATACCGGGGCACAATTACATCTGATTCACCCACTCGGTTTTAAGCTCGATGATGCCAGACTATTACGTGCAGGTCTCGATTACCACGAATGGGCTGATGTTTATGAACACAACTCTCTGAATTCATTCATTGGGACTATCAAACCTGAAAAACTATATGCTATTTCAACACGGGGGAAAACTTTATATGCAGAAGCCGACTATCCCGATGACGTTGCATTATTATTCGGGCCTGAAACCCGCGGACTCCCCTCAGCCCTTCTCGATGAACTACCAGATGGTGACATCCTGCGATTACCGATGCTCCCCGACAGTCGCAGCCTTAATCTTTCCAACGCTGCAGCAATAATCGTTTACGAGGTATGGAAACAAAACAATTTCCAAGCATATTAAAAATATTGTATTGAGAAAGGATACCCCTATTAATTCGTATTTTTATGTGACCGATTTTTGCTAGATAACTTGTTCCAGACGTTATCAACCGATTACATCCATATAATCGTCCTGCAAAATCGGCATCCCGTATGTCCTGTACATAAGTGCAAGGAGGCGTACCCTAGTCTAATTCCTGCCTTTGTTCACGCATTAATAAAGTCTTAACTGCGTCGCCTGGTAAAACATCCCCATTGACCACCTTGCAAACCTGCTCCGTTATCGGCATTTCAATATTATTTTTTATTGCCAATTGAAATACCTCCTGTGAGGTCTTCATGCCTTCAATCGCCTGACCGATATATTCACAGGCCTCAGTTACCGTTGAGCCCCTGGCTAACTCAAGACCAAATCTACGATTACGAGACTGATCATCAGTGCAGGTCAATATCAGATCACCCAGGCCGGTCAGTCCCATGAAGGTTTCCTGCCGACCACCCATCACAACACCAAGTCTGATAATTTCTGCGAGCCCTCTTGTTATTAAAGCTGCCCGCGTATTTGAGCCAAAACCCAGACCATCTGTAATCCCTGCAGCAATCGCCATTACATTCTTGACCGCGCCTCCCACCTCTACACCAGTGATATCATCATGTGTGTAGGTTCTGAAAACATCATTATGAAATTTATCAGCAAACCAGTTGGCCGTCTCCAGATTACTGCCTGCAATCGTTACCGCTGTCGGTAGACCCGCAGCGACTTCCTTCGCAAAAGAAGGACCGGACAATACTACGGTGCTGGCCTTATCCCCAAGGCAATCTTCAACGACTTGATGATTCAGGTAGTGTGTCGTGGCCTCCAGGCCTTTGCATGTGATGCATATCTTTAGATTGTGATGCCCATATTGATTAATGACCTCAAGGATGCTTCGCATGCCCGCACACGGGACCGCAAGGACTATCTCCTCACATTTGTGCAGACAGGATTCAAGATCATCAACGGGTAGCAGACCTACTGGAAATATTGTGTCGGGCAGATAACGTTTGTTGCAACCCTGAGCCTTTAATTCTGCAATGTGTTTGGCATCACGTCCCCATAGGTAAACAGAATGACCATTACCAGCCAGAACCATTGCCAGGGCAGTGCCCCAGGAACCCGCACCGACAACAAGAACAGGCTTCTGCATTACATCTCTGCTCTCATCATCGCACTCAGAACCATGTCCCCCAGAACCATTTTTTTGGCCTTTTCCGACTCAATGTTTCGTTTCTGCTTCGGTCGGTGCAGCAACATTTTGTTGTTGATTACGCTGTTCCTGTTGATACAAGGCTTCAAAATTGACTGGTGCAAGTAATAGTTGTGGGAATCCGCCTCGGGTAACCAAATCCGCGACCAGCTCACGTGCAAATGGGAAAAGAATATTGGGACAAATGGTTGCAACCATTCGATCTATAATTTCTTCAGGGAAACCGTCGATATGAAAAATACCTGCCTGATGTGCCTCAACCAGGTAAGCTGTCTTTTCTTCCATGGTGACGGTCACTGTGATTGTTAAGACAACTTCATACAGTTTCTCATCTATGGGTTTGGCTTCGCTGGCAATATTCATATTGACTGCAGGATTCCACTCTTCTTTAAATATGTCCGGGGAGTGCGGTGTCTCAAAGGACAGATCTTTTATGTAGATTTTTTGAGGGGCAAACTGACCAGTCTTCGTCTCCTCAGAACCTGCTTCAGTACCTAGTTTTTCTTCAGCCATAACAATAACCCCAGTGAATATTCTTTGTACACATCAAGTATTTTTCGTCAAGGGCAGATTGGCACTCTGCCATGCGGTAATACCCCCCTTCAGGCAATAAAGTTTTTCAAAGCCTTTCATTTTTAAAATTCGTGCGATACGAATGGACTCCTGCCCCTGACCACAACAGAGGACAACCGTTTTATCTTTGTATTTTCCCAGTTCCTTTTCACTTCCTTCCAGCGCCGACGCAACAAGATTGACAGAATTGATGATGTGTCCTTTTTCAAATTCATCAGGACTACGTAGATCCAGAACTTTGGCATTTTCATGGTTTATCAGGCGCGTCACTTCAGTGGGCGCGATTTGGGTCACACCGATGGCCCCAGAAAAAATATTCCAAAGTAAAAGTGACGTGATCGCGACAAGCAATGAAACCAGAAATAAATGATTGGCAATAAACTCCGGAAGTTTTTCCATAATATTTTTAGCGTTAGTTCCTGACAGATGCTGACAACGAGGCGTGCATGATACGTTATATCCAGTGGATAAAAAATACCTGTTGGGTGAAGAATCCAAAAAGCAGGCCATGTTATGTATCTAACTTTTGTATGTTAAAATTCGCGGGAATGAATGGCCATAAGGCGCAATTTACCCGAAATTCGGCAAACGGATTGTGATCTGTCATTTGCTCTTTTCTCTATTGAAACTCTGCCGTCAAATCAGACTTTGTACAGACTTACCCACTATTTACGACGTTTAAGGAATACAAAACGAAATAATCTGTAAATGCAGCAGCCAACAAAACTTCTCATTCTAGTCATTCTGGACGGTTGGGGATACTCAGATAGTACCGTCTATAACGCCATCTACAGTGCAAAGAAACCTGTTTGGGAAAAATTGTGGATTGAATACCCTCGGACATTAATTCAGGCATCAGGAACAAATGTGGGGCTACCCGCACAACAGATGGGCAATTCAGAAGTAGGGCATATGAATATCGGCTCTGGCCGTGTTGTCGATCAGGAGTTTTCGAGAATTACACGTGCCATCGAGAATGGTTCCTTTTTCAGAAATGAAACACTCAATAACGCCTTTCATCGCGCAACGCAAAATGACAAAGCGGTGCATATCCTGGGATTACTCTCACCTGGCGGAGTACACAGTCACCAGGATCACATCTTCAAATTATTGGAATTGGCAACACAATTTGGTGTTGAAAAGATTTATCTACACGCCTTTCTGGATGGCCGCGACACACCCCCCAAAAGTGCAGAAGAAAATATCCATCTTGCCCTGTTAAAAATGAAGGAATTGGGTCGGGGAAAATTTGCCAGCATCATCGGTAGGTTCTATGCCATGGACAGGAATAAACGTTGGGAAAGAACCCAGCAAGCCTACGATCTGATTAGCCAGGGAAAGGCCGATTATCGATCAGATGATCCATTTATCGCTGTAGATATGGCTTATGCCAGAGGTGATACGGACGAATTTGTCAGTGCTACCTCTATCACTAGAAGCGGTGAACCTCCAGTACAAGTAGAAGATGGAGATGTTATTGTTTTTGCACATTATCGTGCAGATAGAGCCAGACAACTGGCTCGCGCTTTCACTAAAGAAGATTTCCAGAGCTTCCCAAGAGAAAGGGTCCCCAAGCTGGGTGCCTTTATCAGTTTGACCGAGTACAAAGCAAGTTATGAATTCCCTGTCGCCTTTAACCCCGAACATCTGGACAATGTATTTGGCCAATACATCTCTGAACGCGGCCTGAAACAGTTACGAATTGCAGAAACAGAAAAATATGCACATGTGACTTTTTTCTTTAATGGTGGCGAGGAACAGGCCTTTGATGGTGAAGATCGTATCCTGGTTCCCTCACCTCATGTTCGTACCTACAATATGCAGCCAGAAATGAGTGCCTTCGAAATAACAGATAAGCTCATTAAGGCCGTTCATAGTGACAAGTATGATGCTATTATTTGCAATTATGCCAATGCCGATATGGTGGGCCATAGCGGTGATTTTCAGGCAACGATCAAAGCGATTGAAACAATAGACACCTGCCTTGGAAAAGTCATTGAGGCAGCAAAGAAAGTCAATGGTGAGATATTAATCACTTCTGATCATGGCAATGCTGAACAAATGAGAGCCTATGCAACCGAGAAAATAAAATCTGACCAACACACCGCACACACCAACAATCCGGTACCTCTTGTCTATATCGGTCGGGATGCTGAATTTATATCAGGCGTATCGGGATCGCTTTCAGATATCGCACCTACCATGTTGTCTTTAATGGGGCTTGAAGCTCCCCCGGAAATGACAGGAAAAACATTACTGAAATTGCGATGATGAATACTATTATGCGATTCAGGACCACAACACGATTCATGTTCTCGCTATTCATCCACCATAGCTACCTGCATAGATGCTCTGGTCTTATACTTGTTTTTCTTCTTATTTTTCTGGCCAGTCAAAAGCTTTATGCCGAAGATCTCGAAGAAAAGTCCGCACAATTGGACTCTGTCCGAAATCGGATTGAAGATGTCAAAACAAACATTGCAAAAGCACGTCTTAAGACAAATACTTTACAGGCCGAATTAAAAAAGAATGAAACTTCTGCTGGCAATATTGCCCTGAATATCAGAGAAATAGAAAAACAGTTGAGACAAAGGGGTAAGCGCCTTGAAGTGCTTAACAAAAAAAAAATATTCCACGAGAAAGCCTTGGCTAAACAAAAAAATGCACTCGCTCAACAAATACGATCCGCTTACATGGTAGGCAAAAACGACTATATAAAATTATTGCTGAATCAGGAAGATCCGACCAGGGTTGGTCGGGTACTTACCTATTATGATTACCATAATCAGGCAAGGGTACGGCAGATTAATTCAGTCAAAAGTGAAATCGAGGCCATTACGCAACTGGAAAATAACATTAATCGGGAAAATGATGCCTTACGAAAACTCAAACAAAATCAGCTTGCAAAAAACAGGGAAATTGGTGAATCAAGAAAAGAAAGAGAACGCATTCTCTCAAATCTATTGGATGAACTTGAAAAACAGGGGCTTGAATTACAAGGATTACAACAGCAGGAACAGGAGACAAAAAGTCTGGTGGAAAAACTCAGTGAGGGCCAAGCCAGAGAGAACCAGGGAAGTGTTGCGATCTTTGAAGACATTCCACCATTTAACAGTCTGAAAGGAAAGCTTGACTGGCCGGTTGAAGGAAGATTATTCACCCGATTTGGCAGCCGCAAACAAGGTGGAAAACTGAAATGGCAAGGTGTTGTGATTGATGCCGAAACTGGTGTAGAGGTGCATGCTGTCAGTGGAGGACAAGTTGTCTTTTCAGACTGGTTTCGAAATCTGGGTCTGCTTATTATCATTGATCACGGTGACGGTTATATGAGCCTCTACGGCTACAATCAAAGTTTACTGAAAAAAACTGGGGACTGGATATTGCCAGGTGAAATCATCGCCCTTGCAGGTGACAGTGGAGGACAACTTCGTTCTGGTGTTTATTTTGAAATAAGAAATAATGGTGCTCCGGTCAATCCAGCCAAATGGTGTAGAAATTAGCGCAATAAATATCTATCACCGTCACATCATTACTTATACGCATACTTGTCACTCGGGGGCTGTCCCCGTATGCTGTGCGTAAATGGTTGAACGATATCAAACCAATCGTGCCTAACGAGCCAATAGGCGCATTTATTTACCCAACAACTTATTAGGTTGCCGAATCAATAATAAACGGAAAAACTGACAGTCCTACAAATACCTTCCAATGAGGTATCGGAGAACGAAATGAATCATGCCCTTCGCAATATTTTCATTTGCCTGTTATTTTTGTTAGCTGGGGCTAGAATCGCCATTGGCGAAGCTGAATCACCGGAAGCCGAGGCACTCCCACTAAATGAGCTTCGCACCTTTACGGAAATCTTCGCAAAAATAAAAAGCGATTATGTTGAAAAGGTCGATGACAAGGAATTACTTGAAAATGCGATCCGTGGCATGCTCGAGGGCCTGGATCCACACTCCGCCTATCTAGATGAAGATTCCTACAAAGACCTGCAAGAGGGAACCTCGGGTGAATTTGGTGGCCTCGGCATCGAAGTGGGGATGGAAAATGGTTTTGTAAAAGTCATTTCCCCAATCGATGACACCCCCGCGCAAAAAGCTGGAATCAAGGCCGGTGATTTGATCATTAAACTGGATGATAGATCGGTAAAGGGGATGTCACTAAATGATGCCGTCGACATCATGCGTGGCAAACCAGGTGACCCAATTACACTGACAATCATTCGTGAGAGTGAGGAAAAACCCCTGGTCATCACTGTTGTCAGGGATATTATTAAAACCAAGAGTGTCAGGTTCGAAACGCTGGAGCCCGGTTTTGGTTATCTCCGTATTTCAAGCTTTCAGTCACACACTGTTGAAAGTCTGCGCCAGGCAATTTATCAACTTAAGGAAGACAATAGTGGAAAGCTTAAGGGCATTGTTCTTGATCTCAGAAATAATCCAGGCGGAATTTTAACTGCCGCGGTTGGTGTTTCAGATATGTTCCTTAATAAGGGAATGATTGTTTACACAGAAGGCCGTAAAAAAGACTCAAAATTGAAATTCAATGCCAAACCCAATGCGAAATTACCGGATGTGCCACTGATTGTGCTCGTCAATGCTGGTTCAGCATCCGCTTCAGAAATTGTTGCCGGCGCACTACAGGATCATGGCCGTGGCATTATCATGGGTGAAAAAACCTTTGGCAAAGGGTCCGTACAAACTATCCTGCTAATGAATAATAATGCAGCGTTGAAATTAACTACTGCCAGATATTACACACCCAATGGACGATCAATTCAGGCATCTGGCATTACACCGGATATCGTCATAGACAAGGTGAAAATCTCCAAGATTGAAGAGGCTTTCGGCACAAGCGTGAAAGAGGCAGACCTCATAGGTCATCTGGATAATGGACAAGAGGAAGCTCCGGTAACCGATGGGGACAACGAAGAACTGAAGAAAGATATATCTGAAGAAGAAACGGTACCGCTGTCTTCTAGAGATTATGAACTTTATGAGGCATTGAACGTATTAAAAGGTCTGGCCATTATCAAAAAATAGACGAGATAGTTATGCCTAAAGTATTAGCCCCTAAAGTCCTGGTCCCTTTGGCACAGGGATGTGAAGAACTGGAAGCCATCACCATCATCGACTTGCTAAGACGTGCAGGAATAGAAGTCACGTCAGCAGGACTCGATGCTGGAAGTGTTACCGCCAGCCGCGGTGTAACTCTTATCCCGGATACTGATTTGGAGTCAGCATTGAAGAGTGACTACGATATGATCGTTCTACCGGGTGGTTTACCTGGCGCAGATCACCTCAATAATGATGAACGTATTAAATCAGTCTTAAAAAAAATGTCGAACAATGACAAATATATTGCTGCTATCTGTGCTGCACCCAAGGTTTTGGCTAACGTAGGTGTGCTTACTGGGAAAACAGCAACCAGCTATCCGGGTTTTCTTGATGGTCTTGGTTTATCCGACACCACATTATCAGATGAAGCTGTTGTCAGGGACGGGAAAGTTATTACATCCAGGGGACCAGGTACAGCAATGGATTTCGCACTTGAGTTAATTGAGGTTCTCTCTGGCAAGGAAAAAAGGAATGAAGTAGAGACAGCACTGGTGAGGGCTTAGTACCATAGTTCCAACCGCGCGATATAATTCATACTCTACTTGACTTACCATATCTGACATACATGCCTGATAAAAACAATCATATTAACCCTCAATAATTGTCATTAACGATTAGCTGTCATGCCAGAAAAAGTAATTGAAAGCTGGGATAAGATTGCCTGCCCCATATGTGATGGCACAGCTTTTACCAATTTATTTATCAAAGATGAAGAACCCTTTGTTGAGTGTCAGCAATGCTCACTGACCATGATTAACCCAAGACCCAGATACGCAAGTATTTTTAAAGGCTATACAGAGGATTATAGCCAGGGATATATCAACAAAAAAGACAAAAAGATACGCAGAGCAAAAAGAAGAATCCGCAAAATGAAAAAATTTATACCAGAAGGACGCTGGTTGGATGTTGGGTGTTCTGCGGGATTTATTTTGTCAGTTGCAAAATCAGCTAATTATGAAACCTATGGGATTGAAATTGATCCTCTGGGCGTTAAATATGCTCGCGAAGCACTGGGACTAAACAATATATTTCAGGGAACATTTGAAGAACACCGTTTTGATAATAATTTTTTTGATATTATTACCCTGTACGATGTCATCGAACACGTTCAGGACCTGAATAAAATTGTTAAAGAGCTCAAACGAGTACTAAGTAAAAATGGTGTGATCGAGATATGGACACCAGATATTGGCCATTGGCGCGTGCCTGAACCATTAATTGAATGGGGAGCAATAAGCCCCTCAAAACATCTCTATTATTTTAATAAAAAAACACTCTCAATGCTTCTAAATAAACATGGCCTTAAGATTATAAAGAAACGCTTTTCATTAAAACCTGGCCTGCAAGTGTTTGTGACACATAAATAATTTTCAAGTGTTTGAAATTGTAATAATTGTAATTGTT
>SMWN01000111.1 GCA_004356415.1 Gammaproteobacteria bacterium | reverse complement strand
TATTGATTATGATGCTGTGGATCAGGCTCCTGTCGATCTTTTCTTTGCACTGCTTGTGCCGGAAGATTCAACCGATGAGCATTTACAAACCCTGTCTCACCTAGCCGAAATGTTTAGTAACACTGAGATACTTGACCAACTAAGGTCGGAAACAACAACCGATGGAATACATAAAATACTTATAGGGTAACCATTATGCCAGACATGGTCAGTCAAATTACGGTAAAAGAACTCTTTGACAGTCACTCTGACAAATTTGGAATGAAATGGATAGCCGGGCAGCAAGGCGGCGCGAATATTATCCTTCCCGAAGAATCAAAGGATACCCACACAACAGGCAAGGGCACGAAGAGAAAGAAGGTCTCTTCCAAAAGAAAGACAACAGAAAGTAGATCACTGGTTGGTTATCTGAACCTGATCCACCCACACCAGATTCAAATTCTTGGTGGTACAGAACTAAAATACTTTGAAGGCCTTAGAAGTATTTCAAAACAGGACGCCATTCGCCAGTTATTTATGCCTGATCCAGCATGTATTGTTGTTTCTAACAACAATGCCGTGCCCACCTTTCTGAAGAAAAAATGTAACGAACACAGTGTTCCACTTTTCAGCTCCCCTTTGACCAGTAATAAACTCACTGACTCATTACATTATTACCTGAGCCATTTATTTGCAGATGTTTTAACACTCCATGGTGTTTATCTGGAAGTTCATGCAATCGGCGTGTTGCTAACAGGACCAAGTGGCGTAGGCAAAAGTGAACTAGCGCTGGAACTGATTACCCGCGGACATCGCCTGGTGGCTGATGATGCTCCGCAATTCTCCCGTGTTGCACCAGACATCATCAATGGCACTTGCCCGGCTGCACTACAGGACTTTCTTGAAGTTAGGGGACTCGGTCTTATCAATGTTCGTGCGCTGTTTGGTGATAGCGCAATCAAGATCAACAAATATCTGCGGCTAATCATCAGGCTGGAGCCTTTAAGCAAGGAAAGCATTAAACAAATCGACCGACTGGAAGGTAGTTACGCCACACAGACCATACTTGATCTAGAAATACCGGAGATCACCTTACCTGTAGCACCAGGCAGAAACCTTGCTGTTTTGCTGGAATGTGCCGCAAGAAACCACATGTTACGTATGAGTGGTTATAACGCTTCCGAAGAATTTTCAGAAAGACAACGGCACATAATTGCCCAGAACAAAAAAACAAGGTAAAAACCAGGATAAAAAATAATGCCAAAAAAAAAGCAACGGCTTATTGTTATCAGCGGCCTGTCGGGTGCCGGGAAAACTGTTGCCTTACACACCCTTGAAGATTCAGGATTCTATTGCATAGATAATCTACCACTTGGCCTTCTATATGAATTTGGCAATCAGCTCTGTGAACCAGCAAGCAACCCGGCAGAAGAAATTGCTATCGGTATTGATGCCAGAAATCCCGAACACTTGATCTCCACCTTGCCTGAATCGATAGATCTGCTAAAGCAACAAAACCTGTCGGTTGAATTAATCTATATAGAGGCCAATGATAATGTTTTAACAGAAAGATATAGTGAAACAAGGCGCAAACACCCGCTTTCATCAGATTCTGTTTCCCTGACAGAGGCCATAGATAAAGAACGCAAGATTTTGGATTATCTTTCTGAAAGTGCAGACTTGCGCATCGATACCAGTCAGTTGTCCATGCATGGATTACGTGATCTTGTCCGGGATCAAATTGTAAATCATCCTGCAGAAACACTATCTATGCAGTTTGTTTCTTTTGGTTACAAACATGGAATTCCCCGAGATGCTGATTTTGTTTTTGATGTACGTTGCCTGCCGAATCCTTATTGGGAAGAAAATCTTCGGCTGTTGACCGGTAAGGATCGCCCAGTAATCGACTTTCTCGAAAAACAAAGTCTAGCAAAAGACTTATTTACACAATTAAAAGATTTTATTAGCTACTGGACGCCGCATTTTGAAGCCAGTAATCGTATCTACCTTTGCTTTGCCATTGGCTGTACCGGGGGGCAACATAGGTCCGTTTATTTGGCAGAAAAGCTAGCCGGCTGCTTTCGGCAACAGGATAAACACGTCATTGTTAATCACAGAGATATATAGGGTCTGATTTTAAGGGAGAGAGTTTTTTGAGCGTTGGTGTTTTGATTATCAGTCATGATGGAATAGGACCTGCATTGCTTGGCACCGCAGTGTTGATGCTGGATGGATGTCCTTTGCAAACAAAGCTCTTAACAACTTCCCGGGATGTCGATCCGGATCAACTGATGGAGGATGCTGTTGAACAGATAACAACACTTGATACAGGGGATGGTGTGTTGATATTAACAGACCTGTATGGATCGACACCTAGCAATATTGCTCAAAAATTAATTACACAAAAACACGTACATGTTGTTTCCGGCTTAAATCTTTCCATGCTTATTCGTGTGCTAAATTATCCACAATTACCTCTCCTGGAACTATCGGAAAAGGCAGTGAGCGGAGGGAAGGACGGTATTATATGGATAAGATCAGAATAATTTTTATGCCAAGTAGAACAATAACCATCATCAATAAGCTTGGACTGCATGCACGTGCTGCAGCCAAGTTTGTCCAGCTTGCATCCAGCTTCAGCTGTGAAATAAATATTAAACACGGGAACAGGGAAGTCAGCGGGAAAAGCATTATGGGTGTGATGATGTTGGCGGCCGGCATGGGCACAGAAATTGAAATCATTGCGAATGGCGCAGATGAGAAACGGGCCCTGGACGCATTAGAAAATCTGATGCTGGATCGTTTTGGAGAAAACGAATGACAATTGCTTTGCACGGGATGGGAGTGTCAAGAGGTATTGCCATCGGCAAGGTCCATATCGTCAAACGTGATCAGCTTGATATTCGTAAATACAGCATAAAGCAGCATCTAATTGATGATGAAATAAAACGTTTTGAGAATGCCGTTACCAATGCACAACAACAACTCAGGGCGATTCGCGAACACATCCCTGAATCTACCAGTGCAGATATAGAAGGTTTTATCGACACGCACCTTCTCATGTTGGGTGACGTTGCCTTGACTGAAGAACCAATGCGCTTGATTAAAGAGCTTGCCTGTAACGCTGAGTGGGCACTTAAACTTCAACGAGATGCATTGGTTGTTGTATTTGATGAAATGGATGACGCCTATTTGCGCACGCGCAAAGATGATGTGGATTATGTGGTCAACCACATACAGCGTTTGCTGCTCAACCAAACCCCATTACAACACGAAAAGCCTGATCAGAAACTGTCTGGATATATTGTCATGGCCAATGATTTGACACCTGCCGATACGGTGCTTATGCAACACCATGGCATTGCCGCCTTTGCGACTGAATCTGGTGGGCCAACTTCACACACCGCAATTCTGGCTCGGAGTCTCGGTATTCCAGCTATCGTCGGTTTGCAAAACGCGTTACGTTACATTAAGGAAGATGATGAACTTATTCTGGATGGTGTGCGCGGCATTATTCTGGTCGACCCAGACAGGCATGCACTGTCAGACTATCATCGTTTACAAAAAGAAGAGAGGCGCTACTACACCAAACTTGGCAAGCTTAAAAACAAACCTGCTGTAACCATTGACGGCGTCCTTGTTGACCTACAAGCAAATATTGAGTTGCCAAAAGACTTCGAAACCGTTGTTGAAGTTGGTGCCCAGGGTGTTGGTCTGTATCGTACTGAATTCCTTTACATGAACAGGGAGTCGCCTCCTGATGAGGAAGAGCACTATGTAGCATATACTAAAGTCATCGAAGTGCTCAACGGCTTACCGTTAACGATTCGCACCCTTGATCTGGGTGCAGATAAACAGGTTGATGGCGGAAGACAGAGCGGACCGGTTATAAACAACCCGGCGCTTGGCTTGCGGGCGATTAGATTATGTTTGAAAGAGCCTGCCTTGTTTCGTCCACAACTGCGCGCCATCATTCGTGCCTCTGTTCATGGACCAGTTCGCATCATGATCCCCATGCTTTCCAACATTCACGAGATGCAACAAGTTTTACAAATGATCGAAGACATTAAAAAAGAACTTGATGTGCTTGCCATCCCTTATGATCATGAACTGCAGATTGGTGGCATGATTGAAGTACCTGCTGCTGCTGTCTGTGCAGACATCTTTGCACAACAACTTGATTTCCTCTCTATTGGTACCAACGATTTGATTCAGTACACTATGGCCATTGACCGCGTCAATGATGAGGTCAACTATTTATATGATCCACTCAACCCGGCAGTGTTGCGATTGATTCACACAACAATCAAAGCGGGGGAAAAAGAAACCATTCCCGTTGCAATGTGCGGGGAAATGGCGGGTGAAACAAAGTATACGCGTCTCTTACTAGGGCTTGGCCTACGCGTGTTTAGTGTGCATCCAGCGACTTTGCTGGAAGTTAAGCAAATCGTCATTGACAGTAATATCGGCGATCTGGAAGCACTGGCAAAAAAAGCATTAAAAGCCAAAAGCGGGATTGAAGTGGCCAACATCATGCGCAAAGGCGAAGTCTAAAGCAGAAACAAATGCCTTAAAAAGCCCTGTTACATCAATCTAATAAATTGCCTAGTTAGAGTAAATTCCACTGCCTATTCTTTTTTCTGACTGTTACACTTGTGTCACACCTCAGGACATGAATCATGAATGATCTGACACAACAGGACGCAACCCAGAATAATTCCCTGGATACCCTGTCACAACTGCATGAGTTGCTTGTAAGCAAGTCGCTTGATCGCGTCAGTGATTTGTTGACTGAGATGCATCCTGCAGAGATTGCAGATTTTCTTGAATGTTTGCCAGGCAAATCCCGTAAAAAAATATGGGGCCTTATTAGTGTAGACAGAGAAGGCGATGTGCTTGCCCACCTGCAGGATGCAGTCCGTAGTGAACTGCTTGAACATATGCAGCCTCAGGAGGTTGCTGAGGCAACCAAAGATCTGGAAACCGATGATGTCGCCGACATCATTCAGGATCTGCCGGAAGGTGTTCAAGACACTGTTTTACTTTCCATGGGCGAACAAAACCGGTTACGACTGGCTTCAGTATTATCTTACCCTGAAGATACGGCTGGCGGGTTGATGAATACTGATGTGATTTCTATCCGTGCTGATGTAACGCTGGATGTGGTCACGCGTTACCTAAGGCGCGTGGAAAATATCCCGGAAAAAACAGATAACCTGATGGTGGTAGATAGAGAAAATCAGTATTTAGGTGCGCTTTCTGTGATTGATATCCTGATCGGCGATCCCGAAGCGAGTGTGGGGGAATTGATGAAAGAAGAGTCTGGCATCTCTGCCGATCTCTCCGCCAGTGAAGTTGCCAAGGTATTCGAACAACGCGATCTGGTCTCTGCAGCTGTGGTCAATGGAAACGGCATACTACTTGGACGTATTACTGTAGATGACGTTGTAGATGTAATTCAGGAGGAAGCAGAACACGCCGTAAGAAGTATGGCCGGCCTGGGTGATGATGATATGTTCGCGCCGATATTCACCAGTACCAAACGCCGGGCAGTATGGCTTGGTATTAATCTGGCTACAGCCTTTCTTGGAGCCGCGGTCATTGGTCGTTTTGAGGACACCATTCAGCAACTTGTCGCGCTTGCCGTGCTCATGCCTATTGTTGCTGGCATGGGCGGCGTTGCCGGCAGCCAGACGCTAACCATTGCGATACGCGGTATCGCGCTGGGCCATTTAAACAAAAGTAACGCCATGGCTTTAATGTTAAAAGAGAGCGCGGTTGGTTTACTAAATGGCTTGATGTGGGCATGTGTGGTTTCTGTCATTGTTGTGTTCTGGTTTGATGACACTTCTCTCGGTTTTATTATTGGCCTAGCCATGATGATCAATCTCATTGTTGCAGCGTTTGCGGGGGCAGTGATCCCGATGGGACTGAATCGGTATGGCATTGATCCGGCGATTGCCGGGGGTGTATTGTTGACGACGGTAACGGATGTAGTTGGGTTTATGACTTTTCTTGGATTGGCTTCGTTGTTTCTGGTTTCGTAATTTTAAATTTATCATGCCCGCGCGACTTTCGTCATACCGGCCTTGAGCCGGTATCCAGTCAACAACCGTCATTCCCGTGAAAACGAGAATCCGGTGCTTTTTATAATTTGTCATTTCGAATCCTGGCAGAGTAAGAAATCTTGTGTTCCTGTTGATCAGGAGTTTCTTTTTTAGTATCGGTTTCGCCTTTGAACGGCGAGCACCTTCTTTTCAAAAAGAAGGTGCGAAGAAAACCTATCCCCCGATATCATGTCCCCAAATTAAAACTTGGGGATACCCTCACAGCTTCATGATTTTTCAAGGTCACGCAAACAAGACTTCCTGTCTTGGTTCCGCTCATTTTAACTTCCCTGTTCAAATGACCTTAAATCACTCACCTGCTCGGTATGATATGAGGGGCGTTTTAAAAGCGTACTATGTAGAAAGTGTCTATACTTAACCATCCACCATGCAAATAAAAAAATGGAGGTTTTCACCATGTCCACATTAAAATCCTATAAACACTATCGGATAAACTGCCCCTTAAAATATAGTTAGATTTTCATTAATGTTGTCAAGAAAAATCTGGTCCTGTAATGTGACGAAACATCAACCAGCTAGGAGTAAATTATGAAAAAAAGCAGCATCGTGTTCTCTTTATTTCTTATGGGGTTTACGATGACGACGTTTGGAAATGAGTTAGTTTCAAATTCCCCTGCTGATGCAAAAGTGTATTTTATTGAGCCTATGGACGGACAAGCTGTACCACAAAGATTTAAAGTAAAATTTGGTCTGAGTGGGATGGGCGTAGCTCCCGCAGGAACAAACCGCGAAAACACTGGTCATCATCATGTTTTAATTGATGGAGAAGATTTGCCTGATATGACTAAGCCACTTCCCTCTACAGATAAAATTAAGCATTTTGGTGGAGGGCAAACTGAAACAGAGCTAGTACTTTCTCCTGGGAAACATACTTTGCAGCTCCTTTTAGGAAACTATGCACATATTCCTCACAATAAACCAGTTCTTTCTAAAAAAATAACTATTACTGTCAAGTAATCCAACAAGGCAAATTTAGCGGACAAGCCGTTGACTCGAGACGTTGAAGTCTTAAGCGATAGATTTTTTAGGTATGATTATAAAAAGCAGATGTTAGGAAACACTACCAGCTAAACAACACCCACTGTGGGACGATGATGTCGTCGTAGATATCATTAATCCGGCCTTCCATTTGTCCATCACCATCTCTGTCTATCAGGTAATAAGGTGGGCCGAATGCGGGAACGATTTTCACCATGTACAGATTGCCATTGACGCGATACTCGGTGATGATCGCATCATCACGGCGAATGATGGTAATCTCGGGTTCAAGTGCTTCGCCACTTTCGACAGGATCAGGCAAAACGGGTGGCTCTGGGACAGGTTCAAATTCCTTTTGATCATCGGCAAACACTAAGACGGGTGCTATCAGCAAGGCGCTTAGGCCTAACTTTAAAATCAATAATTGTAATTTTTTCATCTACCTCTTCCTTATTCTATCAGCCTGATTTTGACTTATTATTATATTGCCAGTGTAACAAAACCATTCTGTAAAACCATATCAATTGCTGCAAATTCAACAGAAATCGACCTTTCAAGCCATCTTGACTCGGACTAGAATGGTCTGGCCTGAATCGTTGGGCAGATCTATTTTGATCATTCATAATACGGGCACAATAAAACCATGTTCAATA
>SMWN01000110.1 GCA_004356415.1 Gammaproteobacteria bacterium | reverse complement strand
AATTGATTGAGGAGGAATTTCTTGTTTGCCCTTTTTTCATCAGTAGATATTTCTGAGTTGTAAGTCATTTCCAGTTTTCCTTTGTATTTCAGAATTAAATTCACGAAAGAAGTTTAATCTGATCGTTTGTCCAGAAAATTTTGTCTCGATGCTGCAGTTCCATGCAGGTTGAGCCAGTATTGCACCCCCGTCTGGGCAACCATTTCAGCAAAGGCTTCATTAAAAGCCGTATCATTTTTGAGATAAAGTTTTTGGTGGGAAAGTTCGTGGAAAATAACACTTGCAAGGTAATTATTATCTCGATTGAGCATCGTATTCAAAACGGGGTCATTAAACCAGCCAAGGGTTGAATATGCTGTAACACCACCAACAAAAACATCATGTCCCTGCGCCTCCAGTGTTTGTGCGTACCTGTTTGCTGCTTCTTCTGAATAATAACCACGATAATTCAGGCATCCAACGAACAAGAAGCACCACTGTTTGGCTTGTAACGACAATTCGGGAGCTGCGAAGACATTCCAAACAACGAAATTACGACCCAGATCAGCATAGTCAGAATAACTGCCATTGTCAGGCAGACCCAGGTGTTCACTGGCAAATCTGCGAATTTCGAGCACCATTTCCAATTTATCTCGCAACAATTTATCAGTATTTTGTGAGGCTAAGATTCCGGAGATGGGTTGTCTTTTTAAAAGTAAATCTACATGGCCACTGAGGGATTGTAGATAATAACTGGTCGTGGCACATGATGTTGAACCAAGCATGAGGCAACATATTAGACAATTACGCTTGATTCGTTGATAGTTCATTGAAATGGGTTACGCATGTAGGGTGTTTGTGGGAGATAACGATATAATGTCAGACAAATTATATTGAGGGAAATGACAGGAGATATGGCATCATCATTCACAACACTTATTGATATAGAAACCCTTGCCAATCATCTGGATTCACCAAATTGGGTCATCGTTGATTGTAGCTATGACCTGGCGGACAAAAATGCCGGTAGGAATTCATATCTGGAATCACACATCAAAGGAGCCGTCTTTGCAAATGTGCACGGTGATTTGAGCGGCCCCCCTGTGACAGATCACGGGCGTCATCCCTTGCCGTCAGCAAACGCATTAAGTGCATTATTTTCTCGCCTTGGGATCAATAATGATTCACAGGTAATCATTTATGACAATGCTTGTGCGTGTTTTGCTAGTCGGCTTTGGTGGATGTTGCGTTATATGGGACATGAGACAGTCGCTGTACTTGACGGAGGATGGCAGGTTTGGGAACAGGCAGGGTTGCCGGTAGCAACTGGCGAAGAAAAAAATGTGCCCACACGTTTTCAGGGTGTAGCCAATAAGGATTGGCTGGTAACCGTTGATCGCGTGACAGCGTCCAAGTTGTTGATTGATTCTCGTGACCCTGAACGCTACAGGGGGGAGATAGAGCCACTGGATAAGGCAGCCGGACATATACCAGGCGCCATCAATCGTTTTTGGAAGAACAATCTTGATAACAACGGATTTTTTAAGGATGCCACTCAATTATGCAAGGAATTTGAAACTAGCCTTGGGGGCACTGAAATGAGGGAAACTGTGTTTTACTGTGGCTCTGGCGTCACTGCCTGTCATAATCTCTTAGCAGTTGCACACGCTGGTCTTGGTACACCCCGCCTTTATGCGGGTTCGTGGAGTGATTGGTGCTCGGATCCCGACAGACCAGTGTCAACAGGTGAAAAGGCTTAGAATGAGGAATGAGAGAGAATACTAGTGTCATCACAAAGAGATTTCGCAGTGGAAAGAATATCCATCGTCGAAATAACCTTTTATACTAGGCCCTCTGTAATAAATTAAGTTAATAATAATCTATGTATTTTCGATGTCTGTTAATCACTTGCCTTATGGTTGGACTGGTTGTCACGGTGTGGGCAGGCCTTGGCCAGGAATATCTGGCTGAAACGGTTATTACTCCTGAGACAGAAGCACCAGCTCCTCAAGATGAAGAAATGACCCCCCCTGACGTTCTGGAGTCTGTGACGCCATACCCAACGACAGAGGTCAGTACCGATATCACCAGTACAGAAACATCCCAAACTGAAATAGAAAAACCAGAGACTTCAGAAAACGCTGAGAGTCAGCTGATGAAGGACATTATTCTGGTGCTAGATAACTCAGGGAGCATGAAGAAAAACGATCCTCAGTTTTTAACCAAACAGGCTGTCACAGAATTTATTAACAAACTGGATGAATCGACACGAGTTGCGATTGTTATTTTCGATCAGGATGTTCGAATGGCAGTCCCCTTAACAGAAATTTCTTCGGCATCCAGACAGGGATTATTAGATAGCCTGTCAAAAATTAATTACAGGGGGCTGTATACAAATAGTCCTGCTGCAATAGAAAGTGCTATCTACGACCTGAAAAATAACGGCAGGGAAGAAGCAAGAAAAATTATTGTTTTTATGACGGATGGCATTGTCGATACAGGCAATGTGGATCGGGATCTGGAAAAGACAAAATGGTTGAAAGAAGATTTGGCAGCAGATGCAGCAGATGCGGGCATTAAGATTTTTGGGATAGCCTTTACCGAGAATGCAGATTTTGAACTTATTCAGTCCCTGGCTCAAAAGACGGATGGTGAGTATTATCGCGCACTGATGGCAGATGATCTGCAGAATGTGTTCAGCAAATTACATACCTTGATAAACAAGCCAGACGAGCCTGAAATTATCGAGGAAGTCAGGATTATAGAAAAAATTATTGAAAGGATAGTCGAGCCAACATCTGCACCTGAGCCCATCATTATAGAAGTGCCTGTCGGTCAATCACAGGTTGAAGATGAGGCAGAGCGCAAGCGCTCAATGCTAATACTCGTTGCGTTAGCAGTGCTTATTCTGGCAGTTATTGCCATGGTCCTTATGTTGTTGAAAGGCAGTAAAAATAGATCGCGTGGTGAAGAGACTGCTCAGGAAGCATATTTAAACGACATCCACGGGGTTACCGGACAGGCAGCCTATGCATTAGGAAATCAACCTACAATGCTGGGGCGCGTCGCTGGCAAGGATACCGAATATCTGAATTATTTTGTTATTCCAGAGACAACCATCGGCCGACGTCATGCACTGATTGAATACAAGGACTTTTCCTACTGGATAATTGATCAGGGAAGCATCAATGGGACTTTTGTGAATGACAAAGCAGTGACATCAGAGGTTCGTTTAAAGCATGGTGATATGGTTCGATTGCACAAGGTGGAGTTTGAATTCGTCATGCCGGAAATGGCCGATTCAGGGATGACGGTGATATCAAGCACAGTAATAGCAAACCAGGGAACTTCAAGTTCTGACGCAGCGACATTGATACCAGGCTCAGTTCCCTCGGGAACAAATCGTGATGAGTTGGATGATAATCTTCCCGAAGAACCGGATTTCGATTTTGATATTACGGGTACTGTTGATGATTCTGATGCCGTTAATGAGGTTGATGAAGATGAAGAAGATACTGTAATGAGGGAGAATATGCCCGACGCAGAAGGTTCTAAAGGCAGTGATGAAACCATCATGTTGGATGACGATGGTGGAGATGATGTTATGGACGGGTATGATGATGACGATGCCACGATTCGCCCAGATCAGTAACTATGATCAGTAATTATGATTAAAAGTTATTGCTATTCTTCTTCCTGATAAATGCGGTTGAATTACCAAGAGCAGTTCTCAACTTGCATCTAGTACCGAAACTCGTTTAACCCTTTCCATCATTCTAATTTTGGCACAAGCCAATGCAAAACCGAGTTAAGCTATTGAGATTAATCGCTGATAGCAAACTTTATTCAGGTGAAGAGCTTGGTCGTGCGTTAGGTGTATCGCGTGCAGCAATCTGGAAGATGATTAATTCGCTGAGTCATTATGGGCTGACAATCGTTGCGATGAAAGGTAAGGGTTATCGCTTGTCGAGATCAATAGAGTTTCTGGATAAACAATTATTGCTTTCCAGAATGCGTTCGCCTGCAGTCAAAATTCTGAACAAGCTTGAAATATTTGAAGAAATTGATTCGACCAATAAATATCTGTTGGAAAGTCCGGAGATTTCGGATAAACATGCGTGTGTTATTTTGGCTGAATATCAGACACAAGGTCGGGGCAGGCGGGGGAACTCGTGGATCTCACCCTTTGGTTCAGGGATCAGCTTGTCGATAGCCTGGCATTTTGAACAGCCCGTTGAATCATTAACATGCCTCTCACTGGCAGCTGGCTCTGCAGTCATCAGGGTACTTACAACAATGGGTTTTGATGGTGTTGGGCTCAAATGGCCTAACGACATATTTTTTCAGGAGAAAAAACTGGGGGGCTTGCTCATCGAGATGAAAGGAGAGACAGCGGGGCCGTGCGATGTGGTCATAGGTTTGGGATTGAACTTTGCCTTCCCGCTTGGTTTTGAGGGTAATATAGAACAACACTGGACAGACCTCTTAAGTATCAAAGATCCAACACCTTCACGTAATCATATTGCTGCAGAACTGGTCTCTGCAGTAATGTTGCTTCTCGACAGCTACGCGAATATCTGCACTGAAGATATTATTAATGAGTGGCAACAATATGACTGTATGCGCGGCAAAAAAGCAAAATTAAAATTACAGGGCAAAAATATTCATGGTTTGATTATGGGTATTGATAATGATGGTTCTTTACTTATGTCCGTTGATAATCGCATTCAAAAATATACTGCCGGCGAAATCAGTTTAAGGATGGAATCGTGAATCTACTGGTTGATATTGGTAATAGCCGTGTCAAATGGTTACTTCATGATAATGCAGAGAATGGTTTTCGTTCGTCTGGGGCAATGCTTTATGATAAGCCTAATATGCCGGCATTATTTTATGAACACTGGGATCATCTTGATTGCCCGGATAGAGTACTGGTTTCGAATGTGTCTGGCCCGAACATTGCTGATATTTTGGATGCCTGCGTCGAGAAGGAGTGGCATGTAGAAGCGGAATATGTGAAAACGGAAGCATTTAGTCATGGTGTGCAAAATGCGTATTCTGATTATTGTAAGTTAGGAGTTGATCGCTGGATGGCAATCATCGCTGCCTGGCAAAGATACCGCAGATATGAAGAAGCCATATGTGTAGTAGATTGTGGTACGGCAACGACGATAGATGGCATATCGGAATCTGGTCAACATATGGGTGGATTTATTTTCCCCGGATATACAATGATGCAGGAAGCTTTGCTTAACAATACCTCGAATATCAACACAGTTAGACAGATAATCCCGTCAATCACTTTTTCAAATACCACAGAACAGGGTGTCAATAGTGGTTGTTACGTGGCAATGTTCGCTGCAATCAATCGGGTGGTGACTTCAATGAAGGATGATCATGGTGGACAATTGAGGTGCATTATTACTGGAGGTAATGCAGAGCTTGTTCTTGAACAACTCGCAGCAGAATTTGAACACGAACCAGATCTGGTACTGCACGGATTGGCTGTGTATTCTGGACAGAAACAATGAAGTGGCTGTTTATCATATTTTTATTATTTAATGTTTGCTACTTTGGGTGGGAACTTGATAGACAGACACGTATTGAAGTAAGTAACTCGGTCAGGCCATTTACTATTCCTGCCAATGTACAGAAGCTGGTTTTACTGGAGGAACTGGAAAATTTACCAGGCAAAACACCGGTAATCTTGTCATCAGTTGAAGATGAAAATGAGAATAGGAATGAAATTAAGGGGGAGGGGGCGGGGGAAGGAGGAGTTGAATTCCCTGATGAAAAGGATTCTCTTCTTCAGAATATTGTTTCACTGATGGATCAAGGTGATGTGATGATTGAAAAGAAGTTTATCGAGGAGTTGGTAAGCAGTCTTCCAGTATTTACAAAAAACCACACTCAGAAACCTGAAGAAGAAAGAATATTATGTGTTTCTTTTGGACCTTTTGCTGAGTCACATCAGGCAGGTGAGCTAAGCAACTGGCTAAAGGAAAACGAAATACGGACAAAACAAAGAACTGAAAGTGATGGGGAAGATCAATTATTCTGGATATACCTATCCCCAAGTGAATCAAAAGATGAAGCGATAGCAGCAATTGAAAAATTAAGAGGCAAGGGTATTCATGATTACAAGCTCATCGATAAAGGAAAGTTACAGAACGCAATTTCCCTGGGTTTATTCTCCAATCAGGCTGCGGCAAACCGGAGATTGAATGAATTAAAAAATATTGGTTATCTGCCATTTATGGTGCCCTATCATAAAACCCAATCAATTATCTGGGTTGATGCTAAACTGGACAAACAGGAAAATACTCTGTCCGATTTTTTTAATGGCTATCCATCACGGTTTAATTCAGTTCCTGTGAAGTGTGAAAAGCTATTCACCAGTTAGGAAGCAATGCAGTGTAATATCTTCTGGGTATCTTGCCGACTAAAGATACGGGTGTTGTAATATTGTTTTCGGTACTGGATCATTCAAGATGATTCAAAGATTTTCGTTCAACCACCTGACTAAATTTCTCCATATTTCGTTAACCTCTGATCTTGCTGGCATAACATCAGCGTAAGGAAGTTCTATCGTTATTATTGGAATATTGATTTCGGAACCAACGTATTGGTTAAATGAACCCGGGTAGGTGGCGATTATATTTTGATACTGGCCCCCTAATTCTGGCTGATTATCCTTTGGTAATTTATATGCCTGAGTACTATTCGGCGCATGAACAGCGACGATTGCATCAGGTTGGTAACGTTCTATTTCCTCAGCCAACCATCGTGTCTCAGGTTCACTCAAGGGCGTTTTGCCAGGAAAATATTCAGGATCCCAGTGTGTGTGTTCTTCCCAATATTGACTGGCCTTACTATGAGAAGTGCTCGTAGCAAAATTTCTATCCAGATCGACACCGTTTGCATTGACGCGTTTGGAAGATTTTCGCAATAGCCCATCTGGATTTAAAAGCGGAACAATTTGCCATTGGTAGGAGCCTGTATAGTACTGGTCCAGTAGCGTAATCCATTTGAATACAACGCTGACTGAGGAATATTCATCTCCATGAATTCCTCCGATGAGAAGGATTCGTTTATGGGTAGTATTGCCAGTATCAGAATCAAACCTTTTTACCAGGATGGGGGCTCCTTTGACAGAATGACCATCGGATATTTCAAATTTATGCGAAAGGCATTCTTTGTAATTCACACTGGCGAGTTTGTTGGCTATATTCTTACAATGTTCTTGCAATATTGGAGAATCTTCATTTGACTCTGCACATATGGAGTACGGAAGTAGCAGTAAAAGCAACAGTATAAGATACTTAGAAAGCATAAGTTACCCAAACATATAGTGTAAATACAGGCCTGCAAAAATAACCATGCCATACCATTGGTTATTCAGGAAAGCACGAAAACAATTTTCAGGTATTCTATCCTTGATTAGATACTGTTGATAGATCGAAAGCAGGGACGCAACTGCAATACCGGCATAGTAAAATTGTCCGAGTTCCAGTTTAACACCAGTCAGTATCTGAGATAAGAGGATCATTATCTGAACCGAAGCAATGATAGCTCGATCAGCATCATCGAATAATATTGCAGTAGTTTTAACACCTATTTTAATATCGTCCTCTCTATCTACCATGGCATACATAGTGTCGTAAACAATTGCCCAGAGTACTGTTGTGATAAAAAGCAACCACGCAATCTCCGGGACAGAATCTGTCTGTGCAGCAAATGCCATAGGTATTGCCCAGGCAAACGCTAATCCTAAAAATACCTGTGGTAAATAGGTAACCCGTTTCATAAATGGATAAATAATGGCAAGAGGCACGGCAACCAAGGATAACTTGAATGTAAGGGCATTAAGATTCAAAACAAGAACAGCGGCACACATCAGTAATACTGTAGTGAGTCCCATAGCCTCAATCGGTTTTACTTTTCCTGAAGTAATTGGTCTGTAGCGTGTCCTCTCTACATGACGGTCAAGATTTCGGTCTACAAGGTCATTAATCACGCAACCTGTTGAACGCATGACAATGACACCAAAAATAAAAATTATCAGTATATCTAAATCAGGATGACCTTCGGCAGCTATCCACAATGCCCATAAAGTAGGCCATAGCAACAGCAGAATGCCTACGGGCTTATCAAGCCTCATCAGAAAGTAATACTGGTCGAGTCTGTTTTTTATGAATGGCCAGTTTGATTTGATGAAGTTGCTTATATTTATACTGTGTTGTTTTAATATTATTAATGATTTTTTTGCAAGCGTTGCTAAAATTCCATTTATTTGATGAAGTAGTTTGAGAACATGGGTGCTAAATCCCTTCGCAAGAATGATTATTTTTTCAACGAGTTGATGCATTTAATCGCTTCTGGCAGTAAAATTTCTATTAGTAGTAACGGTTTATTCTTGATATAAAAAATTGAGCGCCTCCCCCAGAGTAAGTTATCTTCCTCAACGGCAAGATTATATATTGGCTCATAGGGAATAGTTGAGGTCGTCATCCCGGCGATTTCAATTTTGCCACGATATGTCAGTTTGTTTGAGAACAGGAAATAACCTAGCGGCTTGTTTCCCCAGTGTGCCAGCCTTCTAGATCCCAGCAGTGTTCGTGGGGGAATGATAGTGCGCGCATATACCCAGGGGTGAGCATCGCATGTCAGAAATATTTCACGCAATAAACCATATCCACCGCTTCGTAGATCCAGTAATTTGGACTCATCGGGGTATGGTCTTTTCCAGGATTGTGCTTCAAGGGTTAATGATATTTTCTTTGGTGAAAATTTTTCCAGTTGTTTGATGAGTGAACCAGATTCTAGCAAGCACGCTCGAAGATTCCCTGAGATCGGGGTATCGTCAGCGAGGCTCGTATCTTTCCACTTTATATCCACGAGTTTGTGTCTGCTAAATTACACATTACTATATTCAAGTTCCTTGCTTATCCAACGCTTGATCAATGGATCAATATGTTGGGGGTATTTTTGCTGTAATAGTTTTGCTGCCCGTTGAACATCTGCAAGTAGATTAGCATCTCTAAGGATATCAGCGATACGCAAATCAGGTAATCCGGTTTGTCGGGTGCCAGTGAGCTCTCCGGGGCCTCTGAGTGCCAAATCTTTCTCGGCAATCTCAAAACCATCATTGGTATTTCGCATGGTTTCCAGTCTGGATCGTGCCAACTCGCCTAGGGGTGCCTGATACAATAAAACACAATCACTTTTTATGTTGCCACGACCTACGCGACCACGCAATTGATGTAGTTGGAATAAGCCCAGACGTTCAGCGTTCTCAATTATCATAAGACTTGCATTAGGGACATCAACCCCGACTTCTATGACGGTTGTGGCCACCAGTAATTGCGTTCTATTATCTTTGAAAGAAGCCATAATGGCTTCCTTTTCCTTATTTTTCATTCTGCCATGAATCAGACCGATATTAATATCGTGAAGTTTTTCAGTCAGTTGTTGGAAGGTCTCGGTTGCCGTCTGGCACTGTAATACTTCTGATTCCTCGATTAATGTACATACCCAATAGACCTGTCGACCACGATGGCAGGCTGCTTTTATTCTGGCAATGATCTCATCACGGCGATCGTTTGAGAGAACAACAGTATTAATGGCTTGTCGGTTCGGTGGAGGAGAATCAATGATTGATAAATCCAGGTCTGCGTAGACTGTCATTGCCAAAGTTCTTGGTATCGGTGTCGCTGTCATGATTAATTGATGTGGGATGGAATCCTCAACAATACCTTTGTCCAGTAACGATAATCTTTGATGGACGCCAAATCGATGTTGTTCATCAATAATAATCAGTCCCAGATTTGAGAAAACGATGTCTTTTTGAAATAAGGCATGTGTACCAATGGCAATGACTCGTTGTTTATTACTAAGCACGTTGTGATATGTATCACGCTCTGATTTGGTAGATTTGCCCGTGATTAACAACACCTCAATACTGGAATCTCCGGTTCCCAAATGTTCAAACCATCGGCTAAAGGTCTGGAAATGTTGCTCAGCCAGAAGTTCTGTCGGCGCCATTAGTGCCACCTGATTGTTTGATTCCAAGGCATGTAATGTCGCGAATGCTGATACGACTGTTTTACCTGAGCTGACATCTCCCTGTAACAGTCGTAACATTGGCGTGCTTTTTTTCAAATCCTGCGCTATTTCTCTCAGAACTTTCTCTTGAGAGTGCGTCAACTTGAAGTTCAGTTGCTTAATGAATTTTTTGCGTAACTGAGCCTGGTCTACCAAGGGCATCGCTCGCAAAGCCTGGGTTTTTTGGCGGACTCGTTGCAGACTCAAGTGTTGACTGAGTAGTTCTTCAAAGGCGAGTCTCTGTTGAGTGGGATGTTTCCCATCCCTTAGTAATTGCAGCTTTGCCTCTGGAGGCGGGCGATGGACATAACTTAAAGCAGAAATTAGATCCGGTAGGTCAAAGGTAGCAAGAATTTGATTGGGTAATAACTCGACGGGTTTGTCTTCAAGATTGCTTAATATATCTAATGCTTGCGAAGATAGCTTTTGTATCGTTCTTTGCTGTAAACCGTCAGTGAGTGGATAGATTGCGGTAAGCCGCGTATCCGTCGCTGGTGAATTATCAGGATCAATATGTCTATATTCCGGGTGTATTATTTCTAATGTTTGGGCACCTCTCCTGATCTGTCCATAACACCGAAGTAAGATGCCCTTATTAAGCCGTTGATGCTGGGCCCTGGAAAAGTGGAAAAACCTTAATGTCAGTGTGCCGGTCCCATCACTCAACATACAGAGCAGGGATCGTCTGCGCCCATATTTGATCTGAGTGACTTCTACTGTGCCTTCTATTAAAGCTTCCTGGCCAGGCTGGAGTGTCCCAATAAGAGAAATACGAGTTTTATCCTGATAGCGTAAAGGCAGGTGAAAGAGTAAATCCTGAATTGTGTGAATCCCGATGCGATTTAACTTCTCCTTTACTCTGGGGCCTACTCCAGACAAATTCAGGACAGAAGCGGTAAGTGAGGGAGAAACTTTGGTACCCAAAATAGGTTCTGATAATTATTCAGACAATACTAATCAGGCAGGACTAAGACGGCATCCATTTCAACCTGAGAGGCCTTAGGCAATTCAGAAACGCCGAGCGCTGCCCTTGCCGGGTATGGCTGACTGAAGTACTCAGACATGACTTCATTAACCAGAGGGAAATGACCGAGATCGGTTAGATAGATATTTAGTTTGACAACATCGGCTAATGAACCGCCCGAGGCTTCGGCAACTGCCGTGAGATTATTGAACACCTGGGTAATCTGGGTGCGCATATCACCTTCAACAAGCTCCATTGTTTCGGGCATGAGTGGAATTTGTCCTGAAAGATAGACTGTATTGTCAATCTTCACTGCTTGAGAGTATGTGCCTATTGCCTGGGGCGCATTCTCCGTAGAAATGATACTTCTTGTCATGATGATGTTTCTCCAAACATTAACTTTAGGGCACCTCAGTATACCCAAACTATTTGGAAATACAGGTTTCAGCAAGACGAGAAGCAACCATATTCAAGGCATAAAGCCGAAGAACTAGTCACTATAGTTCAAGGTTTTAAAACGAAGAAGATGGTTGCTTCTCGTCTTGCCCTGCGGGAGCTCAGGTAGAAAGCCAGTGCCGCGTTACAACTCTTATGAAGGACTAGTCATTCACTGCGAGTTGCGCCTTGCTCTGACTTCCTAACTGAACTCTGAAGCCTGCATTTCCAAGTAGTTTGGGTATATTAATTGTCCTTCCATTTTAAGCTATGTTGTGAGCAAAAAATATAAGGTAGAACAGTGTTATCTGCTGATATGAGAAATATGCTTGATACGTCTGATGCGTTTTATAACCTGGGCCAGATGTTGTCTATCTCTAACCTCAATTTCAAACACTAATAGTGTGTCGCGATCATCCTTGTCTTCAATATCAACATTAATAATATTGGCTTCCTGTTCAGAAATTGCAGCAGCGACGGTGGCAAGTACGCCGCGCTGATTTGTTGCATACATGCGAACTGTTGTTGCAAAATCACGGTCGATATTTTCTTCCCATTCAACATCAATCCATTTTTCAGGCTGATTACGATATTCAGCAATATTTTTACAGGAACGATAATGGATAACGATGCCGCGTCCGGCAGAGCTAAAGCCGACGATGGGGTCGCCCGGTATGGGATAACAACATTTAGGGAATTGCACCACCATTCCCTCAGTGCCTTTGATGACGAAAGGTGGGGAAGTGGTATTTTTGTTTGTAAGTTTCGTTGATGTGTCTTCTGTTTCAATTAGGCGTCTGGCAATCAGGGGGGCAATGCGATTGCCTAAGCCAACCTCAGCCAATAAAGCCTGATCATCCTGCAGATGATATTCATTCAGTACTTCTTTTAGTTTTGTTTGTTGTATTTGATCATAGCGATAGCCAAATAAATCTAGTTCTCTATTGAGTAGACGTAAGCCCAGCGCGATGGCTTCATCTTCTTTCAGGTTTTTCAGATAATGCCGGATACTGGTCCTGGCTTTGGCCGTCGCAACAAATTTTAGCCATCCCGGGTTTGGTTTGGCTTCGGGCGAGGTGATAATTTCAACGGATTGCCCGCTATAAAGTCTTGTCCCCAGGGGGGCCAACCTCCGGTTTATCCTGGCACCGGTACAGGTATCCCCCACATCAGTATGGATGGCATAAGCGAAATCAACCGCCGTGGCCCCTTTTGGTAATTCGATAATCTTACCTTTGGGTGTAAATAAATAGACAGCATCAGGAAACAGGTCAACCTTAACATTATCGAGAAATTCCTGAGGATTCCCAGCTGTTCGTTGAATTTCCATTATGCGTTGTAACCACTCTCGTGCCTTACGGTGCGCCCCACTTCTATCACCGCCCTTCTTGCCAGATTTATACAGCCAATGTGCAGCAATACCAGCCTCGGCAACGTCATTCATTTCCCTGGTGCGAATCTGTACCTCAATATGGACACCGAAGGGACCAAACAGTACGGTGTGTAGGGATTGGTAACCGTTGGCTTTGGGGATCGCAATATAATCTTTGAATTTCCCCGGCACGGGTTTATAGAGGTTATGTACCACGCCAAGCGCCCGGTAACAGGTGTCTACATCTTCAACCAGAATTCTAAAGGCGTACACATCATAGACTTCATCAAAAGTCAGTTTATTCCTGCGCATCTTTTCATAGATGCCATACAGATGTTTTTCCCGTCCATGAATTTCAACGGGCAGTTTTTCCTGTCGCATTCTTCGACGTAACGCATTTCTGATTTTGGTGATGACCTCTTTTCTGTTCCCGCGAGCTTTTCGTACCTGTTCAACAAGGATTCTATGGCGCATGGGGTACATGGTTGAAAATCCAAGCTCCTCTAGCTCAAGGCGAATATTGTTTATTCCCAGTCGTTGTGCAATCGGGACGTATATCTCCAACGTTTCGCGTGCGATGCGTACACGTTTTTCATGACGCAGTGATCCAAGGGTTCGCATGTTATGTAGTCGGTCAGCCAGCTTGACCATAATGACACGTATGTCGTGACTCATGGCCATCAACATTTTGCGAAAATTTTGAGCCTGTGCCTCTTCAACAGTATCAAACTTGATCTGGGTGAGTTTACTCACGCCGTCAACCAAATCGGCAACAGTTTTTCCGAATTTTTTCCTGATTTCTTCCTTGGCTGTCGGTGTATCTTCGATGACATCATGGAGAATGGCGGCCATGATGGTCTGATGGTCCATATGCATCTCACCGAGAATATGAGCAACTTCCAACGGATGATGGATATAGGGTTCGCCACTCAAGCGTTGTTGCCCTTCATGTGCTTTGGCACTGAATTGATAGGCTTGAAATATCCGCTCAATCTGATGGGGGTCGAGGTATGAGCTAACCAGTTTTGTGAGGTCACTAACTTGATACATAAAGCGACCAAGTTGTTTCTCTAACAGAGACTGTTTGGAGTGAATTTACGAATTGTCGTTTGTCGTTACTATTCCGCGTATAGAAAAACGGAGTATTGGAAAACGGAACAAGACACCACCCTGTCATGTCACAGGGTGGCATGGATTATTCCTTAGTCGTTGCTGCTTCACCATCATCCGCAACTGCGAATTCATCGAGCAAATCAATTTTACCGATGGTGTCTATATTTTCAGTCGTGATAAGACCTTCGGCAATTTCACGTAATGCAATCACAGTGGGTTTATCATTATCTTCATCCACTAGGATATCTCTACCCAGAGTAATT
>SMWN01000015.1 GCA_004356415.1 Gammaproteobacteria bacterium | reverse complement strand
CCTTGAGATAGATGTCATAACAGGTACTGCTAGTGAGGATGTCCTGCTCGGTGATCAAGAAGATAACCTGATTTTTGGTCTTGATGGTGGTGATGTGCTCGATGGTGCTGCTGGCGACGATGTCCTGGTCGGTGGTTTAGGTAATGACATCATGACCGGTGGCTCAGGAGGTGATATCTTTGACTTTAATGAATTTGATACGAGCACACCCAGTGGCGGTACAGATCACATCACTGATTTTAATGTTGACGAAGATGTCCTTGACCTTCGTGATATCATAGACCTGTCCGGTAATGATACCATTAGTGATTGGTTAGATGTTACTGTAGTAGGTAGTGATACAGTCGTGACTATTACGGATTTAGATGCAGGCAACACGCATACAATCATCTTGGACGGAGTAACAAATCTGGGTACCGTGGGTACCGTGGATGATCTAATTACAGCTAATGTGATTCTTGCCCCGGATGACGGAACTGGGATTGCCTAACGGCGGGTAACCGTGTAGTTTTCTTGTGCAGTAAAACTGAAAAGAGGGCACGCTACGTGTCCTCTTTCTTGTTTGGCACTATTTCTAAAGCCCGTTGCATTCAACCCACCATACAAAAACAGGTGCAATCCGTTGATACGTCACCCAAAGCGCATTAACCCATAATGTAGGATTTTAAACGATGGGCAAGTGATGCCCCAGTTTTTCTTATAAGTTTCTTTTTGACGAGATAGGGTTGACGATCTCGCCGAAAATAGCGACAGCTTATATACCACACCAGTCTTTTAATTATGCGCTTGTAGGCGAAATTATCTTTCGGAAAGACTAGTTTCAAAATGTGAGTTAATGCTAGTATGACTGAGTAAAATTTACTGCGCACCGAGGATTTTTTATGTCCCTGTTCAAACAACTATTTATCCTGATTGCTGCCATTTTTCTTGTTATTTTTACGGTCAATTTCATTATCAGTGTAAATAACACTAGGAGTTACCTGGAGATTGAGGCGGAGATCCATGCCCAGGATACGGCGACCTCACTCGGCTTGTCTCTAAGCCCCCACATGACGGGGGAGAACGATCCGTTGTTGCTCACCATGGTCAATGTCATTTTCGATGCTGGCTATTATAAACAAATCAGGTTATTGAATGCCAAGGGTGAAGAGTGGGTCGATGTCGAAAACCCAGATACCTTTGATGAAGTCCCGGAATGGTTCGTCAGATTACTGCCCATGAACACAGCCATCGCAGAGAGCGAGATCAGTTCCGGCTGGACCATTGCCGGTAAGCTGTTCGTTACAATCAGCCCGGGTTATGCCTATTTAAAGCTCTATCAACAAGCGAAGAAGGCATTACTCTATTCATTTATCGCCTATATCTTATTTAATGTACTGGTCTATTTTCTGTTGCGATTTATTTTGATTCCCCTAAAGAGGATTGAACAACAGGCAAAAGATATTGCCAATGGTAATTTCAATACCATCGAGCAGATCCCCATGACAACTGAGATCAAGAGTGTCACGCTGTCAATGAATTACATGTCTAAGAAGATCAGGCGGATGATAGAAAACCTGAATGAAAAGCTGGACAAAACCGGAAAACAAATGCAACTGGATGGCCTCACCAAGCTAAAGAATAAAGACTGCTTTGACAGCGATATGAAAAACAAGTTTATGTCCCATGCAGAAGGGTATGTGTTTTTCATTAGGATTGATAACCTTGGGGTTTTTTCAAAAGACAAGGGACGTGAGGTAGTGGACAATTTCTTGAAAGAATTTGCCAAGGTACTAGAAAAATCTTGCGAGAACATAGATCATGATATCTCTATTTATAGATTTTTTGGCTCTGAGTTTTCAGTGATGGCTGAATCTATGTCCAAAAATGAAGTAGAAGTTCTTGGGAACAAGCTGCGTCAGAATTTAACCGTACTGGGGAATAAATACCAGAGACCTGATTTGGTCCATATCGGTATCGTGCCGTTCGATATCGGCAGTTCAACAGCTAAAATTTTATCTTCTGCCTCTGAAGCGTATGAAAAAGCCCACCTGATTGGCGGCAATGCATATGTGATTTACGAGCATGATGAGAAGACGCGTGATACAGAGGAGTGGAAACGGTTGGTTGAGCGTGTCATTAAAGAACAAAGCTATGAAATTACATTTGTAGGCAAGGTACTTAATTTACAGGATGAAAAGGAAATAGTGATGGAAGAGATCTTTGCCAAAATCATGGATGGAGAGGAAACTGTCCAAATTGGTACATTCATTTCAATTGCAGAAAAATACGGCAACATTATTGATGTTGATAAAGGCATTATCCGGAAAGTGATCAGTGAAATCACTGAAAGAAATATTCAACACCCTGTCAGTATCAATCTGTCCATGTCCTCCGTTAGAAACACTGAATTCGTTGAGTGGTTGGGCGATTTTTTGAAAGAGCATCAAACTCTGGTTAATCGATTGGTGTTTAGCATAACTGCCTATTCTGCATCGAAGGATTTGAATTCATTTGAGAAGTTTACTTTATTTGTACATGACATTGGTGCAAAGATCATGATGAAACGCTATGAATCCCAATATATTACGCTGGAACAGGTGAATCATTTTAATCTTGATTACCTGAGGCTTGCCAGGGAGTTAACAGCGGGTATCAGCCAGGACGCTGGCAAGCAGCAGTTTGTTGAGGCAATGAAAGAAGTGAGTGATTTGCTGGATACCAAGGTGATTGCAGAAGCAGTTGCAGGGCATGATGATTTCGAGGCGCTGAAATCAATTGGAATCTATGGTGCCAGCAAATAAGGGCAGAGAGTCAACTTGTTTACATGATCAGGTCTAACTCTCACAGCTTAGCCTATTTCCTGATAGCTGTTTTAATGTTGTCCGTAACGGTCAGAGCCGCTATTGACCTGAGTGATTCTATCATCCAGAAATTTGAACAGAAATACGGCCCTGAACCGGCAGATGATGTCAGACAATGGCGTGAGTTATTGCAGGTCTCAAAAGGGCTTAGCGAGTGGGAAAAGCTGGTCGCAGTGAATAATTTCTTCAATCGTAAGATCAAGTTCGTAGATGACATTTCACATTGGAACAAAAAAGATTACTGGGCAACACCTTTTGAGTTCATCGGTACGGGTGCAGGGGATTGCGAGGATTTTTCCATTGCTAAGTATTTTTCCCTGTTAGAACTTGGTATACCGGATGATAAATTAAGAATGACCTACGTCAAGGCATTGGTCTATAATCAGGCACACATGGTCGTAACATATTTTTCTGAACCCGGGGCAATCCCATTGGTGCTGGATAATATTAACCCAGCCATTGAGCCCGCGGACAAACGCAAGGATTTATTACCGGTCTACAGTTTTAATGGTGCGGGTCTTTGGTTAGCTAAAGAACGTGGTTTGGGTAAAAAAGCAGGGAGCGCCGATCGTATTTCATTATGGACAGATTTAAATAACAAGATGGTCGCAGGTTTGTAGTCCTAAAAAATACTGCCGTCCTCATCCAAAATCAGGTTTTCGATTCCTTCTATACCCGCACGAATATTCTTTCTACATGTTAATTTCTTTTGCGCAATATCTGGTAAATCGGTAAACGCGATGACACGATTTTTGCACAGCAGATCGACTAAGTCTTCCAGCACACGGATGAAATTCAAGTCAGAAGATAACAGGACTTCTTGTAATTCATCCACTGAATCTGTTTCCCTTAAAAATTCTATAATCTCCTGATAGTTTTCGTGGCCCATGAGTTCAGCCTCAGGAGAAGGCGCACCCTTATGAAAAGACTCTATTTTGCCATTTCCATCTCTTAATATGTAAGGCATAATTCCCCCCTCATGGTTATGGAAATATTGGACAATTCTGTTAAATTAAGATTATCGATCAAAAGGAACAGGATGTTAAGCTGAACTTGAGCTGGAAATATCAAAAGCCGCATAAATAATAGAAAGATAAATGCATGCCATTAGAACGTGATGATCCATTACTGAGTGCATTGACAGCGCTTTGCAAAGTAATGCATGTACCAAAGAGTCCAGATGCCCTGATCGCAGGGTTACCATTGGACAACAATTATCTGACCGCTGAATATTTTCCCCGCGCAGCTGAGCGTGCAGATCTGTCCGCAGGACTGGTAAGGCGCCCGTTAGAAAAAATATCCAATCTGATATTACCTGCAGTCCTATTATTAAAAGAAAATCAGGCCTGTGTCTTGCTTGGCCGCGAAGGTAATAATTTCAAGATCATGGTGCCGGAATCCAGAGAAGGACAAAAATTGGTGACTCTTGAGGAGTTAGAAAAAGATTATATTGGCTCAGCCTTTTTTGTGCAGAAAACTTATAAGTTTGACCGGGAGGCGAGTAGCAAAGTCTCATTGCGTTTCAAACATTGGTTCTGGGATGTTATTTTTAAGTCTTGGCCCCTATACGTTGAGGTGCTTGTTGCTTCCCTGTTTATCAATATTTTTGCCCTGGCTTCATCGCTATTCATTATGAATGTCTATGATCGTGTGGTGCCAAACCGTGCTATTGAGACACTATGGGTAATGGCTATCGGTGTGGCTATAATATTTATCTTTGATTTTATCCTACGTGCCTTACGTGGATATTTTATAGATGCCGCCAGTAAAAAAGCAGATATTATTTTATCTGCAAATATATTTGAAAAAATCATGGGGATCAGGATGGAATCCCGTCCAGCCTCTGTTGGTGAATTGGCCAGCCACGTGCAGGAGTTTGAGTCATTACGGGATTTCATAACATCGGCATCGATTATAGCATTGGTGGATTTACCGTTTTTGTTTATTTTCATCGCGGTGATCTGGTTGCTTGGTGGTGACTTGGCCTATATCCCACTGGCTGTAATACCTATTGTCATCATCGGCCCACTGATTATCCAGGTGCCAATGAATAATATAATTAACAAGTTGTTTAAATACTCCACAAAGAGAAGTGGCATTTTATTTGAGTCAATAAATAATCTGGAAACATTAAAAACACTGAACGCAGAAGGGCAGGTACAACGGGAATGGGAGGCCAACAACGAGGAAATATCCAAGTTGAAGATGAAAGCCAAGATGTATTCTTCAATTATGATGTTCTTTACGGACTACTTAATAAAAATGACAACCATAGCGGTCATTGTTTATGGTGTTTACAAAATTTCTGAAAATGAATTGTCAATGGGAGCTTTAATCGCTTGTACAATTTTAACCGGACGTGCCATGGCTCCAGTAACTCAAGTGACTTCACTTATTCTGCGATATAAACAGGCCATGAAATCAATGCAATCAATTAATCACTTAATGTCATTGCCAGTGGAAAGGGAGCATGAAGCTAACTTTCTGCATCGCAATCAATTGCTCGGTAATATTGAGTTTAAAAATGTATCATTTACCTATCCAGATCAGGAAATGCAGGCGCTAAAGAATGTGTCATTTCGAATTAAGGCAGGAGAGCATGTAGGCATTATTGGACGTATTGGAGCTGGCAAAAGTACGATCGAAAAACTCATCCTGGGGTTATACAAAGCTCAGGAGGGCGTGGTTACCATTGATGAGGGGATTAATGTGCAGCAAATAGATCCTACTGTGCTCAGGCGTGAAATTGGTTATGTGCCCCAGGACGTTACTTTGTTCTCTGGGAGCTTGAAAGATAATATCGTCATGGGATCACGTTATGCGGATGATGATGCTGCTATAAGGGCGGCAGATTTGGCTGGTGTCACCGTTTTTGCCAATAGACATCCCGCAGGATTTGATTTACAGGTAGGAGAGAAGGGGGGGTTCCTGTCAGGTGGCCAACGGCAGAGTGTTGTGCTGGCACGTGCATTGTTGCTGGATCCAGACATCTATATCATGGATGAGCCGACGAATTCAATGGATAACAGTACGGAGGAATCATTCAAAAGACGTTTTGCTGAAATTCTGGAAAATAAAACTCTCATTCTCATCACCCAGAAAGGATCATTACTATCTTTGGTGGATCGTTTGATCGTAATGGAGAATCAAACCGTCGTTGCTGATGGTCCGAAGGAGCAGGTTATAGAAGCCCTGAAAAAGGGAAGGATCAGGGTGTAATCAGAAAAATCATGCCATCACATCAAGCCGAAGAATACAAAAATATACCTACAGAAGACAGGAAATATCTGTCCGATATCAATGCTGCTGCCATGTATGGTGTGCCAGTTAGATACCATCTTTTACTCATCATCATTGTTAGCTTTATTTTCGTCTCTTATTACTGGGCCAAGCACGCCATGTTGGATGAAGTGACCCGTGGCACAGGAAAGGTCATTCCTTCCAGTCATATTCAAACTGTGCAAAATTTTGAAGGCGGGATCTTGTCTGAAATTTATGTAGAAGAAGGAGACTTGGTAGAGAAGGGACAAGTATTATTGCGGCTTGATAATATCAATTTTTCCAGCAGTCTATATGAAAACAAACTCAAGTACTACGAATTATTAGCTAGTCAGGCGCGACTGTTGGCAGAAATTGAAGAGCACGATATTGTTATGCCGGATGAAATATTGAAAAATTATCCAGTCGTGACCGAACGCATTGTCCAACTTTATCAGTCCAGGGTGGCACAACAAAAAACAACGATTAAGATACTGAATCAAAAAGTTAAACAGAAACAGCAAGCAATCGTCGAACAACGTGTAAAGATTGGGCATTTGAGTAATGGCCTCAAACTGATTCGCAAAGAGATCAAGCTTTCTGCGCCATTGGTGGCCGCGGGTGCAATTTCAGAAGTCGAAATTCTTCGCCTGGAAGGTACGGAGAATGATTTGAAAGGCGAGTTAGATACCGCACAATATTCAATTCCTCGCCTCGAGTCAGAATTACAGGAAGCAAAGGAGATGATTTCGGAAACCAGGAGCAAATATAGATCAGAGGTGCTAGCAGAATACAATGAGGTAAAGGTTGACCTGGATCAAGTTTCCGCAATTATGGTGTCAATGGAAGACAGAGTAGCCAGGACTCAAATATACTCACCAGTCAAAGGCAAGATAAAACAAATTAAAATTAATACGATTGGCGGCGTTATAAGTCCTGGTATGGAATTGATCGATATTGTCCCTACAGAGGATCGCCTACTTATCGAAGCGCAGATCAGACCATCAGACATAGCTTTTTTACATCCTGGACAGAAAGCGATGGTCAAACTGACAGCCTACGATTTTTCCATATATGGCGGGCTGGAGGCCAATCTCATTCACATCAGTGCAGATACTATTTATGATGCGGAAAAGCAACAAGAATTCTATTTAATTCGTTTAGTTACAGAGAAAAATAATATTGTTCGCCAGGGTCAGAGTTTCGATATTATTCCAGGGATGATTGTTGATGTAGATATATTAACAGGGTGGAAAACCGTGCTTGATTATATTCTTAAACCAATTCTAAAAACTAGGGATACGGCAATGAGGGAAAGATAATGAGTCAATATAGTTCGGTCTGATTCTATGAGTAATGAATTGCTTGTCGTATGTGACGATCAGAAATTATCAGATGATCTTTATTCAGCCTTATCATCTGATTATGCTTTGCGTAAACATGACGTTGGACTACCAACGTTAAATGAAATAAAGTCAATATCACCCTTATTGATACTTGTTGAAGCAAACTTGTTTGATGCGATTATTGAAAAAAATCTTGCTGGTTACATGATAGGTTATAAGACCCTAATTTATGGGGGTGATTGGTTAGATAGTAAACAAATAAGAGCATACTCTTACGGGATTTCCGGGTATTGTGGTGAAAACGTAAAGGCAATCGTAATACAGGAAGCAGTAAGAAATATTTTAAAAGGTGATATTTGGATCAAACATCATTTAATATCAACGGTGATTAATGTTTTACTCCAGCAACAACAAGAAGATACGAGTAAAAAAGATTTCGAAAATGATTTATATGAATTATTATCAAACAGGGAATTAGAAGTGGTAAGACGTGTACAGGTAGGGGAAAGCAACAAGGAGATTGCTGATAAATTGTGTATTTCTGAAAGAACAGTTAAAGCACATCTTAGCTCAACTTTTAAAAAATTAGATGTGCCTGATAGGTTAAATTTAGTTATATTACTACAAAAATATTCAATGTAGTGAGATCAATTTGTAAATGCAACCCAACAACTCGGCACAAAAGGCAGGCTGTGATAGCATTCATGCTTTTCGTGCCGACAGGGATGATGAGATGAACACTTCTTGTGAATGTTTGAATTATCAAGGTGACCATATACGTAGTTAAGGGGGGTAGTAAAAAGACGGCTAACCCCTTGGGGGACAACACATCGCGTCAGTCCTGAGTGGAGTTATCAGACTATTCATCAAGATAAGCAACAGGAAGACAGTCTGTATTTGTACTGGAATTTGCGTTGCCAACAGCGTAAAATCCGCGGTGCCTGGGGATTTCATTTACAACCGAGTCAGCACTGTTGCGCGGGGTATCAGCTGGTTATTTGGGAACAGTTTAATAAAAGGTTGACTTTTTCAATCAATTGAGTGTATCTTCTGAATAAAGCACCCTAACATATTGTATTCTAACAATTTGTATTTTAAAGATTAAGGATTTATTGTTGATGCTATCAAGATGCACTTTGCTTTGCCCTGTGGTTTTAGGTCTTGGTATCTCAGTAGTCTCTGCAGAAACTTTGCAAGAAGTCGTAGATTATACCGTGCATAACAGCCCTGATGTGAGGGCAACCGCAGCTGATCGGCGTGCGGTTGAGCAGGAAATTGGGCAAGCACGTGCAGGATATTATCCAAGAATTGATTTAGATGCCGGTTATGGTTATGAACGCAAAGCTAGTCCAGGTACGCGTGCACGCGGCCATGGCAGTGTAGGTTTAACCAGAGAAGAATTTGGTCTTTCTCTCGACCAGATGATCTTTGATGGTTTATTAACGAAAAATGAAGTAAGACGTCAAATCGCCCGTACCAATTCAAGAGCTCATAATGTACACGGGCAGGCTGAAATAGATTCGCTCAATGCAATCAGGGCATACCTCAATTTACAAAGACGTGTGATGTTAATTGAATTAGCAGAGGAAAATCTTGAAATTCATCGCCGCACCAACGACCAGGTAGTTCTACGAAGTGAGCAAGGGGTTGGTCGTCAGGCTGATTCTGAACAGGCATCCGCAAGATTGTCTAGAGCAGAAACAAACTTGATTGCTGAAAAAGGAAACTATCAAGATGAATTTGCAAACTTTATACGTGTGGTAGGGAAATCGCCATCCGAACTTGAGGAAGCTTACAATCCCAGTGATGCCCTCCCTGCAAATGTCGAGGATGCCGTACAGTTGGCAATTAAAAATCATCCAACTATAAAATCTGCTACAGCAGATATTGAGTCAGCCTATGCACAACGTGACACAGCAAACGCACCTTACTATCCCAGGCTTAACCTTGAGGTTGGCGTGAGACACGATGCTGATCTTGATGGTGTCACTGGTGTAGATGAAGGTTATTTTACCATGCTGAGGCTACGCTATAATCTGTTTAATGGTGGCAGGGATCGGGCACGAATTGAGGAAACAGCACATCAAATTGGGCAGGCTAAAGAAATTCGTGATTCTGCTGTACGACAAGTAGAACAAAGCACACGTTTATCTTGGGACGCTTATGATACGGCAACCAAGCAATTATATTTCTTTGAAAAAAATCGTAGTGCAACAATAAAAACACATGAGGCGTACAAACAGCAGTTTAAACTTGGACGACGTACATTACTTGATTTGTTGGATTCTGCGAATGAAATGTTTGTTTCAAAATCTGATTATGTCAATGTAAATTATGATCAGCTTTTTGCGATGTATCGCATATTTGTAAGTATGGGAATGGTGCATACAATTTTAGGCGTTGAATTGCCCGAAGAATCAGTAATAATAAATGCAAGTCGTCATCAGTCACAATAGCGGAATGAAAACAACACCAATTCCTCCTGAAATAAAATAATACACCGTCTGGCTGTATTATCGCTTCAATCTCAGTTATCGTGACATTGAAGATTTATTATCGGAGCGCGGTATTGATGTCAGTTATGAATCCATTCGATTGTGGTGTAACAAGTTTGGTCAGAAGCATGCCAAACGCCTGTTAAAGAACCACACGGATGAACTCAGGAAAATCGTGACGGATAAGTTAAGAAGTTATGGTATTGCACATCGAGAACTCATCCCAGATTCAATTTATGATACAAGGCAGTATGCCAATAACCGTGCTGAGGTGTCACATCAACCAACTCGTGTTCGAGAGCGGGGCATGCGCCGTTTAAGTCGACGCAACAAGCCCAACGCTTCTTAAGTATATATGCAATGGTGTACAATTTATTTAACTTGGGTAGATACTTAATCTCAGCCGAGCATTATCGTTTACTAAGACAGCGCGCCTTTGTGTCCTGGAAAGAGGCAGCAGTTGTTTAATTGGAATATGGAAAAGGATTGTTATGGATTTTAAAGTTAACTTGCCAGTACCTTCTGATCATATATGGCGCTCGATCTGACATGAATATTTTTCTTTTCTAAATCAAAACCGGGCTTTCAGGATCGACCAAACATGAATACAATAATTGCAGTCTGGCTGTTATTGGTGGTCGCTTTTGCTGCTGCAAACTTCCCTGGCTAAATGAGCGATTTCTTTTCTATATATAGCCCAACCCCAGGAAACCCCCGTGGATGTGTTTACTTGAATGGTTGCTGCTTTATTTTATTGTTGGTTTTATTGCCCTGGGACTTGAGAAAAAAATGACAGGCCAGCTGCATTCTCAGGATTGGGAGTTTTATGCAACGGGATTCTGCCTGTTTATCGTCTTTGTTTTACCAGGTTTTATCTATCGTCGTGATTTCCTAAATCATCTACAACGATGGAAAAGACGTCAATCTAAATACCCTCATAAGCTTCACCTTCAGAAAGGTAATGCTAATTATAGAGTATCCGACACATTAAGATCAGTGTTTACTCGAGCAATCTTCTCACCCATTATTATTGTTTTATCTGCCACCATCTCTGTTGACCATTGCATAACATCTTTAGGAAATAGCAGGATGACGGTTGAACCCATATTAAAGCGACCCATTTCCTGACCTTGTTCTAATTTAATATCATTATCTGAAAAATGTGTGTCGATAATAATCCTGTCTTTAGCCGGTGTGATTTGACCTGCCCAAACAGTCTCCATACTGCCAACGAATAAAGCACCGACCATGATCATGGCCATGGGGCCAATATCGGTATGAAAAATATTAATCACGCGTTCGTTTTTTGCAAACACTGCATTTACCGCACGCGCGGTATGTGCATTCACTGCGAATAGTTTACCCGGGACATAAATCATGCAGCTTAGTTTCCCTGATATGGGCATGTGAATACGATGATAGTCTTTAGGTGCAAGATAAAGTGTGGCAAATGTACCGCCAGAAAACATATTCACAAGTTCATCTTCAAGCAGTAAATGTTTCAGGGTATATGATTTCCCCTTGGCCTGTATGATTGTGTCGTCATTATCATTTTTTTTGGCAATATTGCCTATCTGACTAACAGAACCATCCACGGGACAGAGGATATTTTTCTCGTCTAGCTGAATGGGTCTCGCGTCTGCGGAGAGTTCACGGGTAAAAAATGTATTAAAACTGGAATAGCTTTCAGGATCAGGGTTCAGCGCCAGTGACATATCAACTTTGAACACTTTGATAAATTGGTTAATAATGAAATTCTTAAACCAGGGTGTTTCACAACGGGTCAACCGATACACAAGACTCGTTAAGAAATGTTGTGGAATAAAATATTGCGGCAGAACCTTTAGCTTGTCCCATAAGTTTGCAGCTTGATTATTGTTATTCATAAGTAATTAGTACTCTATCAATTTAGTTTTGATTGATAATTGTTTCTGTAAAATAATTGATGTCATCCCGTAGTCATGGCGGGCAAGGGACATCGTCTCGACCAGGGGGATAGATCTTCTTCTATACGGCTTAAGATTTCTGGTATTCACTCGAAATGGCTGGTTATGTTATTTATCAAATCGACAGCTGTGAGATTACTAGTGACGATGATCGTGTTGATGAGGTATTGCGGTTAAATTAGATCGTCTGACGATGGCGTCAAAACTGAGTGTTTTACCGTCTTCAAATGTCAGCTTGATTGAGATGCGCTTACCTTCACGCATCGGAACCGAAGGATTAAATAACATAAGATGATAAGCACCAGGTTCGAATGAAAGAGTCGAGTCCGGGGCAATAATGATATGTTCCTGCTGTTGCATGCTGGCTACGCCGTTTTTCGTCTGACTGATATGAAACTCAATGCGTTCAAATTCAGGACTTTCTGCAGAAACAAGGGTTAGTGCGCGATCTGATGAATTTTCAATATCCAGATAGCCAGCCATTACTTTGATGGCAGGCGGTGCTTCGCGTATCCACGCATTCTGCACATGAATATTTTCAGCCGATAAAACACTATTCGTGAGCAAGAATATGAAAAAAAAGCATGTAATGATCGAATTGATGGACTTCATTTGCATGTAAGCTTGAATCTCCTTTAACCCTATCTCAAGAAAGCCGATATAATACACGTAGAGTTGAAATCAGACATGCCGGATTCATGTCTATTTTTAGAATTATTGGCCCCGCATCTGGCGGGGTTTCATTTGTGAAGGTAAAGGTGAATCGTCAATACGCATTTTAGGGTCGATCTGGATGGACAATTTGTTAGGACTGTATAACTACTGGGTAGCCATCGCACTGATGATGATGGGATTTTATATCGTCATCGCCAATGAAAATCTGATTAAAAAACTCATCGGCCTGAATATTTTTCAAGTATCAGTATTTATTCTATTTATTTCAATGGGTTATCTCGATCAAGGTACAGCACCTATCTATTCGGAAGCTTATACTCAATATTCTGCACCCCTGCCGCATGTTTTGATTCTAACTGCCATCGTCGTTGGAATTGCAACCACGGCACTTGGCCTGGCCTTGACAGTACGCATATACCAGGCATATGGCAGCATTAATGAGGCCGAAATTGCCGAGATGGACCAAGATTGACCTAATGGATATGAATTCGTGATTTCACAGCATTTGCCCGTATTACAGGTCGTTGTTCCCCTATTATTCGCCCCACTTTGTGTGTTATTGCGCAGACATACCCTGGTCTGGTGTGTCGCACTGCTTGTCAGTTG
>SMWN01000109.1 GCA_004356415.1 Gammaproteobacteria bacterium | reverse complement strand
CCCCCAATCACTCACGCGTTGCCCATAGGCTCATCCATGATCCGATGGGCTAAAATGTACCTCCTGTACATTTTTCGCTACTGATTGTGATCAGCCCGGCAAGACATAACGGGAGAGGAATATCCCCTTCGTTAACTTTAACTGTTAATAAGCAGTCCTTTGAAGGATGCGTTATTTTCATCACTATTCCTTTAGGGCTTAGAGAATATAGGGTTCAGAACAGATCGATTTTTATGAATTTGCCACTTTGCCTAGCGGGTTCATTCTAAATCCCCTTAATATAGTGCCGAATAGAAGAGTGATTTTAAGGTCATTTGAACAGGACGTTCAAATGAGCGGAACCAAGACAGGAGTCTTGTTTGCGCGACCTTAAGAAATCATGAAGCTGTGAGGGTATCCGCAGGACACGATATCGGGGTGCCCTTTTTCTTCGTACCTTCTTTTTGGGCACGCAAAAAGAAGGTACCCGCCATAAAGGCGAAACTTATATAATAACGACTGGCAGAAATCCCGCCGAAGTTTTATGCTTCTCCATAATACCAACAAGGAGGACTTGATATGTCTGATAACACTAATGCCGTCCCTGTGGAAGCACCTGATCCAGCGAAAAAAACATCGGAAATTCTTGGTCCAATGAGTGAAGAAGCGACGGTCAAGATGGACTTGCAGAATGAGAATTGTTACTGGAACGATGCAGAGTTCTCACAAGGAGATCAGGTTACCATGGACGGGAAATGTTATGAATGCAGTTATACCAGATGGCTTGAGGTCGACGACTGAGGCAAATCCATCACAAACATGCATCACGACTCTCTCCCTAGTTCTTGTTATGGTCCTGGCCGGAAACCGTAATTACCATCGCCCTGATTGATAATATCGCCAGTATGTAGACGAAACTGCTTGTTTCGTTGATCCTGGAAAAAGAATTCCAGCGTATATTTTATCGTCGTAAAGGCAATTTCGTCCCAGGGAACTTCACCCTCTGCAAATAATTTCACTTCCAGGCTCTCCTCCCCTGCAGAAAAATCCAGATCTTTTAACTGCGACCGATACATCATATAAACCTGACCAATATAGGGAAGATTAAAAACGGCATACAGTTCCAATATGGTCACTCTCGCATTCGCCTCCTCAAGCGTCTCTCGTAATGCCGCTTCATGAGATGTTTCTTCCAGTTCCATAAACCCGGCAGGCAGGGTCCAGTAGCCATATCGTGGTTCGATGGCCCGTTTGCACAAGAGCACTTTACCTTCATGCTCAGAAATACAACCGGCCACAATTTTGGGATTTTGATAGTGGATTTCCTCACATGAGATGCAGACATGACGTAGACGATTATCCCCTTCCGGGACTTTTCTGATGACTTCAGCGCCACATTGATTGCAATATCTCATTGTTTTTACAGTATATTGTTTTGATCTAGACCATTATCTACTCTATTCTGGTATCACCGTCATTTGTCCAGGGTGGACTGACAATTGCAATAAAAATCAAGGGTTCGTTTCCAATATTTTCGATACACTGGATCGCCTCTGCAGGCACCATAATAACATCACCTGCCGCCACCTCATTTTTTTCATTTTCAATCCTCATACGACCATGGCCCTGCAATATGTGGTAAACCTCAGTCTGTTTCAGTTTATGTTGATAGCTTTGCTGACCTATATCTACCGTCGCAAGTGCTAGTGAATAAGGCAAGTCAACGGGATCATTCTTAGGATGTAATAATTCGCGTATCTCACAACCATCATTTGCAACAAACGCATCACACGCTGAGGTTTTTTTTACAAACACGGAGACCTCCTATATAAAGTCAATATGGCAAATTATATCGGCAATAGAGACTTTAAACACGATTCAGAATCCTGTACTGGTGTCCTTGTTACAAATCTTGGCACACCAGACGCGCCGACACCTTCGGCCCTAAGGCGCTATCTTGGAGAGTTTCTGGCAGATCCCCGTGTTGTTGAAGTACCGAGGTTCATTTGGTGGTTTATTTTACATGGCGTCATCTTACGACATCGACCAAAACATTCTGCTGCTGCTTATAAAAAAATATGGACAGAATCAGGCTCACCTTTGTTGGCTATTTCAAAAAGACAGGCGACTGCTATCCAAAAATATCTTGATGACCATACAACAGATAAATTCCATGTGAAGTTAGCCATGCGTTATGGCAAGCCATCAATCCAGTCAGGACTGAAAAACCTTCAGCAAGCCAATGCAAAAAAAATTATTCTTATGCCCCTTTATCCGCAATACTCTGCATCAACAACGGCATCAACATTTGATGCCGTTGTTGATGTTCTGAAAACCTGGCGTGACATACCCGAATTACATCTGGTCAAGCATTATCATGACATGCCTGACTATATTGATGCACTTGCTGAAAGCATTAATGAACATTGGCAGCAAAATTATCGCGCTGAAAAATTATTGTTCTCATTTCATGGCATCCCAAAAGCTTATTTCGACGCCGGTGATCCTTACTATTGTGAATGTCGCAAAACAGCCAGGCTAGTCGCTGAAAAATTAAACCTGAATGAAGAGGAATGGATATTGACTTTTCAATCGCGCTTCGGGCCTAAAGAATGGCTCAAACCCTACACCGATGTGACTTTAAAAGAGCTAGCCTCAACAGGCACCAAAAACGTAGATATTATATGTCCTGGTTTTTCTGCGGATTGCCTCGAAACACTTGAAGAAATCAATATACGATACCGAGATCTCTTTCTTCAAGCCGGTGGTGAAAAGTTCACATACATCCCCGCACTCAACGACCGCCCATCGCATATTCATGCCCTGGCAAACATCATTCTAAAACACGCCTAGAGTGTATTTTTAGAAACCCAGGGCCGAGAAAATCAAGGAGTTTCTGCACGTCTATCAAACGTCACCCTTCTATCAATACTGTCTCTACGCTCAGGTCCGCTATAGTTAGCATACTCCGAGTATCATGCTGGAACCATTTTCTCTGCGATCACTTTTCAATCTTCGGCCAGCGCTTATTCGACGTTCTTCTTGAGCCATAACATACCCTCCATTTATCTCATAAATTTAAACCCAAATTTGAGCAATCCTGTCACGTAAGGATGACATAAAAATCTGAATTGACAAGTCAGATCGAGGGGGGAAATCCCGAATTTTTGCTATTCTTCGGCTTTATTAACTTCCAGATAACCCCTCTAGATTAAGATTGGTTCTCTTTCAGAAATTTTTTATCACTTCAATATTTCAACTCCTTTCCAGAAAGCAACATAATTTTTGATGTGTTCTGCTCCCGTCTCTGGCTGAGGGTAATACCAGGCTGCCTCCTGATTAAGATCGTTATTGACCTTGATATCATAATAACTGGCACGTCCTTTCCAGGAACAGACAGTATGCGCCTTGCTTTTGATAAAATATTCCTTGTTTATCGAATCTGCAGGAAAATAATAATTCCTCTCCACAATTTCGCATTGATTACTCTCTGCCAGCACAACACCTTTCCAGACTGCTTTAGACATCATCATTCTCCCAGAATCAGTCTCTTTGAATCGTCACGATAATATTCCTCGTATGCACATTAAACCGGTGCTCCCACAGGTAAATTCCTTGCCATGCCCCAAGCAGACATCGTCCTTTTGCAATCGGGATCGTTAGACTCGAACTGGTCAATACGCTGCGTATGTGCGCTGGCATATCGTCGGGGCCTTCTGCTCGATGTCTGAATAGCGGGTCACCATCCCTGACCAATTGTTGCATGAAGTTTTCCAGATCTGACCGAACATCTGAATCAGCATTCTCACAAAGAATGAGTGAGGCGCTAGTATGCTGTATAAACAGGTTGCACAAGCCAGTTTCAACATTAGATTGACTGATAAATTTTTCAACTTCGGCGGTGATATCGACCATACTCCTCCCTTGCGTCTTGATTCTGATTGTTTCCTGCATGATTACTTACCTAACAACTTCTCAATTTGATTATATAGATCCAGAATATGGCGTGTGTTAGTTCCAAGATCACCGTGTCCCTTTCTCGAACTCGAACGTATATACAAGTGATTCCTGTTTTCTGTTATAGGCAATAGTCTGATATAGATGTCATCCTGATATCCAAATAAAGGTGTTGTTGCGACAGCATGCAGTGTATATGCCTGATCACGCTGACTATCAATCTTCCAGCCCAATTTGTCCATCGACACCTTCAATAATGAAAAGAACTGGTCTGTGGGGTAACGATATTCGCGAATGTCCAGTTCAGGATAAGGGGATTCATGGACTGTTTCCGCGACATTCGTCATCAGATAATGTTGCAATCGTGTCGTGAAACCGGGCGGATCAGTCCACGGAAGATCGTTATTTATGAAAGCGCTAAGGATCAAGACCATAGGAATGCTTATCAAACAGAGGACAATAACAATTATCTTGGTTAACATAGATCAACTTACCATCCGGGTGATTATTCATCAGTCAGGTATTTAATTATGAAATTCATTAGAAATTTATCAATCCTTTTATTTTGCATATTGCTTCTCGCTTGTAGTCGCGTGACAGAGGATAACTACGATCGAATCGAAAGTGGCATGGAGGAAGCTGCCGTAATTAAAATTCTTGGCAACCCTGATGAATCTTCAAGCATGGGGATTGGATCCTTGTCGGGAAAATCTTCTGTGTGGGATGATGGTAAAGCAAGAATCAGCATTCAGTTTTTCAATGACAAGGTAAAACTCAAGAATTTTGGTGCCTCGGAAAAAGAAGGTACTTAATTGAATGAATTCAACTCCTCGTTATTCAGTCTGTTAGAACAGCATTCTCAACCCAATGCACGCCAGGACGATCGCAAAAATACGCTTTAAAGAATTAACTGGCATGGTATGCGCGAGTTTTGCGCCAACGGGCGCAAACAATACACTGGTTACAAGTATCGCTACCGCAGCTGGCCAATAGACATATCCGATGCTATTTTCTGGAAGATTGCTGTAATCCAGCCCGGTAAAAATCATCGTCAGGGTGCCCGCCAAAGCGATCGGGAAACCACATGCAGATGAGGTTGCTACCGCCTTATGAATATCTACCTGACACCATGTCAAAAACGGTACAGTCAACGTCCCACCACCTATACCCATGATGGTTGATAAAGTCCCGATACCTCCTCCCGCAAGGATCATTCCATTTCTTCTCGGTAAGGCTCTTTGTGTTGTCGGTTTCACTGCAAAACCAATTTGACATGCAACAAAAATTTCAAAAATTCCAAATGCTCTTCTCAGAATATCACTGGACAAATAATCAGCGATGAATGCACCCAGGATTGCGCCCATTATAATTCCCGGCGTTAGAAGGAATACCTTTGGCCATAAGACAGCCTTGTGCTTATGGTGTGCATAACTTGAAGATACCGAAGTAAATACGATAGTAAACAGGGAAGTTGCAACCGCAAAATGCATCAGAACATCAGCAGGTAAGCCCTGCCATGTAAAAATAAACAGAAGCGAGGGCACAATGATTATTCCCCCACCTAGTCCGAGCAAGCCTCCAACTACCCCTGCAACCACGCCTAGCAGGAGATAAGCAGGCCAGATGAATAAGTCAGTCAACTTCTCCCCCGTGTTCCGCTTGTTTAGTCATGCTGACCATTATGGCATAGGTGGTGATTGAGGGATAAAAGTGGTGTCGGAGCACTAAAAAAATAATGTTTGCCATAAAAAACTCGATATAAATAAAAATTGTTGATACTTTGCTTCTCTCTATGAGTTTTCCCCCGCAAAACAATTTTTTATCAAAAGGAATGCTGCCTGTTTCCAGAGCGGCCATGGTCTGGTCGTTACTATCATTAATCATTATTTTTTCACTACTCCCAGTCAGTCTCCAGGTTTCAGCAGCAACGATCGGGGAACAACGTCAACAGTATCTTGATGCCCAAAAGGCGCTGAAGGCTGGCAAGATTAAAACCTTTGCAACGCTCGCTGAAAAACTCAAAACATATCCACTTTATCCTTACCTGCGGTATAACTACCTGCGACCTAGACTTCACAAAATTGATAATACGGAAATTAGGGATTTCATTACCTCATATCCTGAATTCATCTCTACAGATTCATTGAAAACAAGCTGGCTAAAGCAGCTTGCCAAACAGGGAAAGTGGCAAATTTTTCTTGACAACTACACCCCGCAAAAAGATCTCAAACTACGTTGTCAACAGTTGCAGGGGCGCATAAATACCAATAATTATACTTATCTGCTGGAAGACACCCGGACGCTCTGGCTAACAGGAAAATCATTGCCCCCCCAATGTAATAAAGCCTTTGAACGACTCTACAAAAGCGATCTGATGACAAATGAACTGGTATGGGAACGTATACGATTAGCAATGGATAATGGTAAAACGGGGCTGGTGAACTATCTTCGTAAACATCTGGATAAAGACTACAAGACCTGGGCAAAGCGATGGGTTGCAATTCACCATAACCCATCGGTGGGGACTAAAAACCCACAGTATCCGGACACCGCTATTGCACGAGAAATCTTACTTTATGGCATAAAGCGACTGACCGGACAAAATATCAATAGATCATTAATCAATTGGAAAACACTGCAAGATAATTACAATTTTACACCTGCAGAAATAGATAGAATTGATCTCGTCATTACCGTACGTGCAGCGAAAAACAAACACCCTAAGGCTGCTGAGCTATTAGATAATTTGAACCCGGCGCTGGACAGTGACGAAATATTTCATTGGCGTCTCCGAACCGCACTCAAAAACCAGAACTGGCAAAGACTTTATCAATGGACAAAGGGTGAGCCGCCAGAAATAGCATCCGTCAAATATCGTTGGATCTACTGGCGCGGCAGGGCGCTTGAACAAATTGGAGAGTTTGAAAAGGCGCAGGCATCTTACGCTTCAATCGCGGATCAGCGTGACTACTATGGGTTCCTTGCGGCAGATCGCATCGGGTCAGAATATCAAATGCATCATTTTCCCTTACCGGAAGATATCGAGGCAAAAAATAAAATTGCACATATGCCAAGTATACGTCGGGCCAGGGAGTTATTTATCCTATATGGTGATTACAGGGCCAGACGTGAGTGGCAATATGCCTTACGTTCTATGACCAATTACCAGAAGCAAATAGCAGCAAGACTCGCCTCGGAATGGGGTTGGTACGATCGCGCTATTTTTACCATGGCTGCTGCACATGCCTATGATGATTTAGAGCTCAGATTTCCAATCACCTACCGCGATGATATAGAAAAATATGCGAAAAAAAGGAATCTGGATATCGGCTGGATATTTGCCTTAATGAGATCGGAAAGCGCATTTATGGAAAAGGTCAGATCACCTGCAGGTGCATTAGGCCTCATGCAGATCATGCCAGCCACGGGTAGATTAACCGCCAGAAAAATTGGCTTGAAAAAATTTCGTACCAGTGATCTCCTGATTGGCAAAAAGAACATTATGATTGGCACAGCCTATATGAAAGAGATGCTAGACAAATTTAATGGTAATCGCATATTGGCGACTGCATCCTACAATGCGGGTCCTGGACGATCAGTTAAATGGTCCCCCAGAAAAGATTGCAAAGAACCTGATATATGGGTGGAACAAATTCCATTCAATGAAACCAGAGCCTATGTGAAACGTGTAATGTTTTATGCCAGTATTTACGACTGGCGTCTAAATCAACAGATCACCCCGCTTAAACAAAGAATGACAACAATCTATCCCTATAACCCAAAAGCAGCTGTAAAACCATTTACCATGAGTTGTTCCGAATAGTTGAATTTAACATTACTCACCACTCGATACTGTAAACAGGGTTTCTTAGCACCGTTGATAATTAATAGGAAATGGCACCATTGCAACAGGATACTTTTCTATACCCCCTTTAGGGGTATATTCACCCCACATGGGGGTACTGAGGCCCTTGTAGGCAACCGAGGTCTTGCGTATCGCATTTTGTGTTTCGTCACTTTGTCGGGCCAGGCCAAGCCAGTGATGAGATGGCTCGTGCAAAGCTTTCCTATAAACTATAATGCTTGACGATGGAAATATATCTTGTGGGTGGTGCAGTCCGTGACAAATTGCTTGGCAAACCAGGCAAAGACAATGACTGGGTTGTCGTTGGAAGTACACCGCAAGAGATGGAAACCCAAAATTTTAAGGCCGTTGGTAAAGACTTTCCCGTCTTTTTACATCCCGAAACAAAAGAAGAATATGCCCTGGCACGAACTGAAAGAAAAACAGGGAAAGGCTACAAAGGCTTTACGTTTCACACATCCAAAGATGTTACGCTGGAAGAAGATCTGGCACGACGTGATTTAACTATCAATGCCATTGCCGAAGATAAAGAAGGATGTTTAATCGACCCCTTTAACGGCAGAGAAGATCTTAAAAACAAAATTCTGCGTCATGTATCACCGGCCTTTGTAGAAGATCCTTTACGCGTACTCAGGGTTGCACGTTTTGCCGCGCGTTTTGGCTTCCGCATCGCACCAGAAACCATGGCCCTCATGCGGGAGATTTCAGAATCAGGCGAGCTTGAAGCACTGGTCCCCGAAAGAGTCTGGAGTGAACTGGAACGGGCTATGGGAGAAACTTACCCGTCACGCTTTATACTGGCATTACGCGCCTGTCTTGCACTGAACATTCTTCTTCCAGAGGTTGATCAACTGTTCGGTGTTCCCCAGCCGAAAAAACATCATCCGGAGGTTGATACTGGGATCCATACCTTAATGGCACTGAACCAGGCTGCGCGTCTTAGTAACGATCCACATATTCGATTCGCGGCTCTGGTTCATGATTTGGGAAAAGGGACAACAGCTAAAGATAAGTTACCTAGTCACCACGGTCATGAAGAACGTGGTGTAAAATTAATTGAAAAACTTTGTGCACGTTACCGTGCGCCCAATCAATATAAAGACCTGGCAATACAGGTCTCCAGACATCACCTGACCTGTCATCGTATAGAAGAAATGCATGCCGATACAGTTTTGAAAAAACTGGAATCTCTGGATGCATTTCGAAAACCAGAACGTTTTGATCAATTTCTGATCTGTTGTGAAGCCGATGCCCGGGGTCGTACAGGATTTGAAGATCGTGCCTACCCACAGGCAGGCTATTTTAAAAAAGCTTTAGATGCTGCAAATAGTATTGATACCGAATCGCTCAATCAACAGGGTCTCAAAGGCAAAACCATGGCAGACGCCATCAAAAAAGAAAGATTGAATTCCATAAGTGAAGCGCTAGCTCTCGGAAAATAATTAAATTGCCGTATACTGGATAGATACCCAAACTACCTGGAAATACAGGCTTCAGAGTTCAGATAGCTTGGGTATATATCAAAAATTTATCAGTTACCCTGATCTTGCGAACTATTATTTAAATATGGTTTTTTCCAAACGGGAGAATATTTTCATGAGTGAACCGACCCGAGCATCAGATAAGCCTTTTGTTGTTGAAGTCCAGGCAGGCAAATCCTATTACTGGTGTGCATGTGGGAAAAGTAATACGCAGCCTTTTTGTGATGGTTCTCATGCCGATACAGAGTTCAGCCCTGTTCAATATGATGCAACTGAATCAACAGCGATTTTTTTCTGTGGATGTAAGGCAACGAAAAATCAGCCCCTGTGTGATGGTAGCCACAAAGGCTAAAAGCCCTCATAAGAAAAAATAGAGTAATACACTGCCCAATAAGAAACGATAGATGACATAAGGAAGCATACCTGTTTTTTCGACAAATCTTAAAAACAGATCAATCGTTAACCATGCTGCGAACCAGGAAACAAGAAACACGGTAATAAAAGAGACAAGATCAGTCTCGCTGCCTTTCCTGATGAGCGAAAAGGCTTCATAAGATCCTGCAAGAAATATTACGGGAATTGATAAAAGAAATGAAAAACGCGCAGCTGCTTTTCTATTAAGGCCGAGTATTAACCCGGCTGTCATGGTAATGCCAGATCTCGATGTGCCAGGAATTAATGCCAGTACTTGTGCAAAACCAATCCAGATAATATCTTTCAAGCTCAGATTTTTTTCATCTCGATCTTGCTCACCACTTGCATCAGACCACCAGAGCAATAGCCCAAATAAAATTGTTGCGATTGCAATGATAAGCGGATCTCGGAAATAGTTCGCGATAAAATCATGCCCAAAGAGACCAACCACAGAAATAGGAATTGTCGCAAAGATAAGGAACCAGAATAATCGGGCATTAAGATCATTGTCCTGCCAGGGTGCCGACTTAACACCTGCAGAAATGATACCTTTCAGGTCCCGATGGAAGTAAATGATTACCGCGATCAATGTGCCAAAATGCGCTGCGACATCAAGTACCAGACCTTGATCCTGCCAATCTGTTATCAGCGGTAACAGGATCAAATGTGCTGAACTTGAAACCGGCAGGAATTCCGTGAATCCCTGAACCAGGCCTAGCAAAATGAGGTACAGAAAGTCCAAGTTTTGGTCCAGGATATTTCAGATAATAGTTTTAATACAGGAAGATGGAGTTATATGGGGAGGAAAACTGCCGTTGCCATTCTTTGAAATACTTTTTTAATGAGCCTTTTGTTCTTGCTCTCCATAATAATCGCCATTGTATCCTGAATTGCGATCAGCTTTCCAAACAATCGTTCATAACTTAGATAGGCTGCCTCATCTGGTAATGAATTGCTGTAAAGAAACAGATCACCTAGTTCGTTTTTATTGTTGCTTAATTTCCATACTGCAATCTCAATGTTCCTGGCGCTGTTATATAACATCTGCCCTTCGACCTTATCTAGTATATAAAAATCTGTTTTATCACCATAGGATGCCATAAGCATGGAGGACAGGCCGACAATAAAAGAGAATACCCTGTCTCCCTGGTAATGATTGTCAAACGTCATTTTTATCGCGTCGACACCTTCCTTGAAATCCAGTTGCTTAAACGACCAGTCATGGTGTTTATCGAAAACACGCGATACATTTTTATCTATGTCGTTAAACGGAGATTTATTTAGTTCCTTCGGATTTCTTTTATAAAGTTTTACCATGAGCTCACGCAATATCTGTCGAGCTTCATGAACATGAAT
>SMWN01000108.1 GCA_004356415.1 Gammaproteobacteria bacterium | reverse complement strand
TGCAGAATATTGGCTGGAAGAACGCATCCCGGCATTTTTAGATACATACTTAGCTTGAAACTCATGTAGAATCTTTCGTTTATTTTTTTATTGTTCAAATATCGGTTAATTTTTAGGCGTTTAATTTTTTGGATTTTGTAATCTAGTGAATTTACAAAGAACTATCTATTCAATTATTTTCGCAACATGTGTTGGTTTACTAAGCTTTGGTCTGTACCTCGAGCATGCTGTTGGCCTTGAACCTTGCCCCTTGTGCATATTCCAAAGATTCGCATATATTTTGATTGCGATCTTGTCTCTAGTAGGAGTGATTCATAATCCAAAGAATTTCTTTGCGCCGATTTACAGCAGCCTGATTTTTATCATTTCAGTGTGTGGCGCAGGAATCGCCGGGCGACAAATCTGGTTACAACATCTGCCTGAAGATAAGATTCCTGAATGCGGGCCAGGACTGGAATATATCCTTGATGTGTTTCCAATAGCCGATGCGCTAAAAATGATACTAAGTGGTTCTGGCGAATGCGCCGAAGTGCAGTGGCGCTTTCTAGGATTTAGCATTGCGGAATGGAGTATTCTCTGCTTTATTAGCTTGTCAGTTGCGAGCTTAACAATACTTCTTCGTCAAAAAATACGATCATTTGACCAGACTTAACTCAACACCCAGGAACAGGACTAAAACAGAGAAAAAATAACGCTAGAATGGCATGCCACCGCCCAGGCCTCGCATCATTTTTTTCATTCCACCTTTACCGGAAAGTTTCCTCATCATCTTTTGCATTTGTTTAAACTGTTTTAATAAGCGGTTAACATCCTGTATCTGTGTTCCTGATCCCGCTGCAATTCTTTTTTTACGAGAACCATTTATAACCGCAGGCATTTTCCGTTCATGCGGTGTCATTGAATTAATAATGGATTCCAGTTTGATGAATTGTTGATCACCTACCTGAGTATTCACATTTACAGACAAGCCGCCCATCCCCGGTAATTTATCCATCATGCTGGCCATGCCTCCCATACCACGCATTTGTTGCAATTGATCACGGAAATCTTCAAGACTAAATCTTTTCCCCTTTTTAAGTTTTGTCGCAAGTTTCTCGGCCTTCTTTATATCGGTCTTTTCCTGAACTTCTTCGATAAGACTCAGTACATCGCCCATGCCAAGAATACGCGAGGCCATACGACCGGGATGAAAAGCTGAAAACTCCGTGATCTTTTCACCTGTGCCTATAAACATAATGGGTTTACCAGTCACATGTCGAACAGAGAGCGCTGCACCACCTCGGGCATCACCATCTGTTTTTGTTAACACGATCCCCGTCAACGGCAATGCTTCATCAAATGCCTTAGCCGCATTGACTGCATCCTGTCCCATCATGCTGTCTACGACAAACAGGGTGTCTGAAGGCGTTAAAACGGCATGTAGTTGTTTAATTTCCTCCATCATTTCATCATCGATATGCAGACGTCCCGCAGTATCCACGAGCAAACTATCAAAATTGTGTATACGTGCATGATCCAGAACCGCTTTGGCGATATCTACAGGGTTTTGAATCTTCTCTGTCGGGTAAAACTCGACATCTATCTCATTTGCCAGGACTTTTAGCTGTTCTATCGCGGCAGGTCGATAGACGTCACAACTGACGACCAGGATTTTCTTTTTTTCTTTTTCTTTAAGATACCTTGCCAGTTTACCGACGGTCGTTGTTTTACCTGCACCCTGCAGGCCAGCCATCATGATGACGGCTGGTGGCTGGGTATTAAAATTTAGAGATGTATTCACTTCACCCATAAGTGAAATGAGTTCTTCTTCGACAATTTTCACAACGGCCTGACCCGGAGTCAGGCTGGTCATCACTTCTTCCCCAACTGCACGTTGACGTACGTGTTCTATAAAATCGCGGACGACGGGTAAGGCGACATCAGCTTCTAGTAGTGCCATGCGTACTTCTCGCATGGCACCTGCGATATTTTCTTCGGTCAGGCGGCCATGACCCCTGAGATCTTTTATCGTCCTGGATAGACGTTCAGACAGCGCGTCAAACATAGTCTGGTATTTACTCTGGTTATTATTATCTGAAACTACATGCGATATTGCGTGAACGGCAGATCTTAGCAGGAATCAGGCTGATCCTCACCTTTCATACCCGAACTACCCGGCAATGCAGGCTTCAGAATTCAGGTAGGAAATCAGAGCAAGGCGAAACTCGCAGTGAATGACTAGTCCTTCATAAGAGTTGTTACGCAGCACTGACTTTCTACCTGAGTTCCCGCAGGACAAGATGAGAAGCAACCCCCTTTCATACCTTGAATATGGTTGCTTCTCGTCTTGCTGAAGCATGCATAGCCAGGTAGTTCGGGTATCTGATGTAGCTTTTACACTTCAATGAAACCAACAAATATGCAATGATGGATCATAAAATCTGAACTTGAATTGATATCTGTGAACACAGCACTTGGCACCATTGCGTTTCTATTTTACCTGGCTTCGGCGGCAAGATTAGGTATGCTGATTCTAGCCAGCGAAGATGCACCACGCCAACAGGCAAAGATTCAGGCATTTACAATGGGTGCAATCGCACTTATTGCAAATGGCATTTTATTGAACAGTATCATTTTTGTGAGTGGTGGTTTAGATCTTGGTTTTTCCAACGCCTGGGGACTCATCTGCTGGGTTATCGCTCTGGTCGTTTTATTGGTCGCTATTCGCAAGCCTGTTGAGAATTTTCTTATAATTTTCTTTCCACTCGCGGCATTTGGACTCTTACTCGTATTGTTTTTCCCTAGTCACCGTATATTGGCCGAAACGGCCGCAATGGGGCTGAAAATACACATCTTGCTTTCGATTGTTGCATATAGCTTACTGACTGTCGCAGCATGTCAGGCACTTTTATTGGCATTTCAGGAATATCAGTTAAGTAATAAACATCCAATGATGATCATGCATATTCTACCCCCGATGCAAATCATGGAAGATTTTCTGATACGCATCATTGCCGTCGGTTTTTTTATGCTGAGTTTAAGTCTTGCAACGGGTTTCATGTTTATACATGATATTTTTGCTCAGCATCTTATTCATAAAACAACACTATCAATGATGTCATGGCTGGTTTTTGCTGTGCTTTTATGGGGACGCTGGTATCTGGGCTGGCGCGGACAAAAGATTATCCGTTGGACTATCGGTGGTTTTTGCATACTGGTGCTGGCTTTTTTTGGTTCTAAACTGGTTCTGGAGATAATTTTAATGCGCGTCTAAACAACCTGTTCGGCTATCTTTTTCTGGACGGAGTACTAGCCATCAGCCACAATAGATTATCTTCTTAATTTGAGGTCACCTTTTTTTTGGACACTATTCCCTTATCGGTACTTTTTATCATTCTCTTTGTATTGATTGTTCTCTCCGCCTTCTTCTCCAGTTCCGAGACTGGCATGATGGCTCTCAACAAATACCGCCTGCGTCATCTGGTTAAAGACAAGCATCGAGCGGCCATACTGGCCAGTAAACTTCTTGAGAAACCGGATCGCCTGATTGGCGTCATTTTGTTTGGCAACAATGTGGTAAATTTTCTGGCTGCCGCGATCGCCATAGTAATTGGTTTTCGCTTGTTAGGTAATTACGGTGCCGCCGCATCTCCTTTTATCATCGCAATTATTTTTATCATATTTGCCGAAACCGCACCGAAAACCTATGCAGCTATACGACCCGAGAAAATTGCTTTCCCATCGGCCTATATCCTGACACCGCTGCTAAAACTATGTTATCCCATCGTTTATATCATTAACAAAATTAGTAATACCCTGTTAATACCACTAGGAATTAATACTGACAATATTGAAGATAAACCTTTGAGCCAGGATGAACTCAGGATGATCGTACGTGAAGCAGGTGGTGCCATATCGAGTAATCATCAGAATATGTTGCTTGGCATACTGGATATGGAAAAAGTCACTGTAGATGACATTATGGTGCCAAGAAATGAACTGGTCGGGATTGACCTTGACGACTCCGTTGCAGATATTCTCGAACAATTAACCCACTGTCAACACACTCGCCTAATCGTCTATCGTGCGAATATGGACAATGTTGTTGGTATGCTACATGTCAGACGTGTATTACGAATATTAAGCAGGAAGACAGGACTCAGCCTGGATGAACTGGAAAAACTGACCATCGAACCCTATTACCTGCCTGAGGGCACCCCGCTGCATACTCAAATGCTTAAGTTTCAACAGCAAAAACGACGCACGGGTTTAGTCGTTGATGAGTACGGTGTTGTTCAAGGCATGGTGACACTCGATGATATCCTTGAAGAAATTATTGGAGAATTCACCACTGACATACAAACCTTCAATCAGGACATTCAACCACAAGGAGATGGATCCTTCTTTGTTGACGGTGGCACCACCATTCGCGATATCAATAAACAACTTGACTGGAATTTACCCATGGGAGGACCCAAGACTATCAATGGTGTCATTCTCGAACACCTTGAAGACATACCAGAAGCAGGCACGAGCCTTCGCCTAGAGGGCTATATCTTTGAAATTACACAGGTTGTGGATAATGCAGTAAAGAAGGTAAAGATTTTCCCGTTACCGGACGGTTCAAAAATAAAAGAAGAGTGATCGACCTGGGGCAATAACGCCGCCCTAATCCTGATTCTGGTTCTGATCCCGGGTCCTATGCCATGTTCAGACATGAACTAATATTCAAAATCTTAGTCATATTCAATATTATCTGAACAAGATCCTGAATGGTTATGTGCATACGTTTTATACTATGCCTAGCAGTACTCGCGCTGAGTGGCTGTGCCAGCCGGGTACCGATATTGATTAAACTTCCTCCCGATCCCAATCCGGAGTTCCATCAAGTAATAAATAACATTGATACATTCCAAAACCAGTATGTGCGTTGGGGCGGCAAGATTATCTCGGTTGAAAACAAAGAAAATTCAACATGGATAGAAATCCTGGCAAGCCCGCTTAATCGTTACGGCCGACCCGGTTCTAATACCGACTATGAAGGCCGATTTATCGCAAAAGTAGACGGATTCCTGGATCCTGAGCATTACAGTAAAGACCGTAATTTAACGATCTTTGGAACAATTGATACTGAATTTGTAAAGCGAATTGACGATCATCCTTACAGCTATCCTTTAGTCAGCACTAAAGTATATTACCTGTGGCCTGAATATCGCACTGCGCGATATCAATACCAATATCACTACCCGTATTACCACGGCTATTATTATCGCTACCATTTCGGATTCCACCACCACAGTCACCACTTCGGATTTCATCACTATTACTAAAGCTGTACTCAACCCCCGAACTTACAACTTGAGCTTGTAACAAAACGTGATATGTCTTCTGATCTTAGCTCGATAACGTAAAAACTTAACAGATAGGACGGAGAAATTTTTCTTTAATACAAGGCGCAAGCCGACCGAGGACACGGAGTTTACGATTAGTAAATGAGTACCACAGACGGCGAAGCAACACCGTATTTAAAGAAGAAGTACCCGTCCCGCTTGCCGGTTACACCAATTCGCGTGCTGTGCTAAAAGCATCCCTGAAGTCAACATATACTGGCTTGTCTGTTTCAAGCATTAATTTCAGTAGTGCTTGCTGTGTAAGGTACTTTATGTGACCTACTGCGAGTGCACCAATACCAACAGCACCTTTTGAAGAGACAGCATGTGTCAGAGGAACCCCAAAATCCTGTGTTTCAAGGCCACGTACGCCTAATGGTGGAACAGCATTCACATCACCAACCACCTTCAATGAATTGGTATCACCAAGCACAGAATCATTCAAGACTTCTACGCCCGCCTTGGCAGTACAAAAGGCAATATCTACATTGGCAAGTAGATAAGCCTTATCTGCATCAGAGGCTCCAATCGTTCCACTCATGGTGGAGCCACACGATGCATTGTATTCATTCGCAATGCTCTGCGCATTTTCAATACTCTGGTGAGAGACCAGGGTAATGTCAGCGCCTGCCAGTGAAGCGATTACGCCGGTTGCGATGCCTACAGGTCCTGTTCCGCCAAAAATAATTCCCTTACTGTTCTTTAATTCCATACCATGTTTTGCTTTGAGTTCTTTCTCTACACAGGCGACCAGCGCAGCAGCCGTGGTGAATGCACCACTGGGATCAGCCAATACAGATATCTCAAAGGGAGGTACCATGGCTTTTTTTGCTGCCTCCATCATTTCCTTCGCCAAAGCAATATCGCGACCACCGATAAAAATCGCTGTATTTTTTACTCCTTTCGGTTCACGAGAAAAGATTGCATCCTGTAACAACCCATTAACTTGCCATAATTCCACGTTTGCATAGGGAATAACGACATCATAACCAGCATCAACAGCCATATTAATATCGAAGGGACTGACGTAAGCCATGGGATCTATCATATGGATAATGGAACGCTTGCTCATAAATTAACGACCTATGTTTAAATAATATTTTTA
>SMWN01000107.1 GCA_004356415.1 Gammaproteobacteria bacterium | reverse complement strand
TGGGTAGGACCTTTGGAGAAGCCTTTGCAAAAGGGCAACTGGCAGCGGGCGAAGTGATTCCCAAGTCAGGTCTGGCTTTTATCAGTGTGCGCAATGAAGATAAAAATGATGCTGTCCTTGTTGCCAATGAACTAGCACAGCTTGGCTTCAGTCTTTGTGCCACACATGGGACTGCTAAATCTATTAGGGAGGTGGGTCTCGAGTGTCAAGGTGTGAACAAGGTACGAGAGGGCCAACCACATATTGTCGATATGCTGAAAAATGATCAGATAGATTTGATCGTAAACACGACAGAAGATAAACAGGCCATTGCAGATTCTTATTCAATACGTCGAACAGCTTTGCAACACAGGGTCTTTTACACTACAACAATAGCGGGCGCCATGGCGACGATTCTGGCTTTGAAGCATAGCGATATGAGCCAGGTTAATCGCTTGCAGGACTTGCATGAGGAACTTTCTATGGGGAAACAGGCATGAGTAAGGCACCAGTCACAGCAAGAGGTGCGCAGGAATTGCGGGAGCAACTGAAAAAATTTAAAAAGGTCGACAGGCCACGTATCTCTGCTGCAATAGCAGAGGCACGTGCACATGGTGATTTAAGTGAAAATGCTGAATATCATGCTGCGCGTGAACAACAAAGTTTTCTTGAGGGTAAAATTGGCGCGATTGAAAGTACCCTGGCAAATGCTCAGATTATCGATGTCACGGCACTTAAGGTTAATGACAAGATTGTCTTTGGTGCAACCATTGATCTTGTCAACGTGGAAAATGCTCAGGGAGTTACTTATCAAATTGTCGGAGAAATTGAAGCAGATATCGAAAAGTCACTTATCTCAATAACATCACCCATGGCCCGGGCATTAATTTCTAAAGAAGTGGGTGATGTTGTGGAAGTGAATGCGCCCGGTGGTATCATTAAATACGAAATTCTTGAAGTTCGTTACGAATAAACTTTTAAGCATCTTCAGAAATGGCCAAAGATTCCAGTAAAAAGCACTGGTTAACCCGTCAACAGAAGGATCCTTATGTTAAGCAGGCCCAACTATCTCACTATCGTTCGCGTGCCGTATATAAACTCATTGAAATTGATGATAGAGACCATTTATTCCAGCAAGGTCAGAGTGTGATTGATCTAGGTGCTGCACCAGGGAGTTGGTCTCAATACGTCAGCGAAAAAATTGGTTATCACGGGCGACTGATTGCGATTGACATTCTACCGATGGATCCTATAGTTAACACATTGTTTATAAAGGGAGATTTTACTGAGCAGCCCGTTGTGGAAGAATGCTTGCAAGCGATGAATCATGGCAAAGCGGACCTTGTAATTTCAGATATGTCCCCCAACTTATCAGGTATCAGGGCAACGGATCAGGCACGTAGTCTTCATTTGGCCGAGTTGAGCTTTGATTTGGCCAAAAGTGTGTTAAAGCAGGGCGGAGATATGTTAGTTAAGCTTTTCGAGGGAGAAGGAACAGACATTTATCGCCATGATTTGAAGGAACATTTTAGAAAAATTATTGTCCGAAAACCGAAGGCTTCTCGTGACGATTCGCGTGAATTTTATGTTTTGGCACGTGCCTTTCGGTTATAGTTAAAACAGGGCCAGATAGCAGATTTACTTAAAGAGGTTTTACTTTGAACGAAACAGCAAGAACTTTATTAATGATGGTTATCATCACCCTGGTGTTGATGATGGTTTTCAAGAATTTCGCAACACCTGTGGTCAGTGAAATATCCTATTCGCACTTCCTCAGTGAAGTAAAGAATGGTGCTGTCAGGAGCGTAAAGATTGAGGGAAGCGTGATTAAGGGCATTCACATGGATGATACGCGCTTTGCGACATACAGTCCTGAAACAGGTAATGATGCGCTGATCGGTACCTTGCTTGAGCACAATGTTGAGATTAAAGGTGCAGCTCCGGACAATTCCTTATGGGCACATGCATTTATTACCTGGCTACCTTTCATTCTGATATTTGGTATCTGGTTTTATTTTATGCGTCAGATGCAGGGCGGCGGCGGTCGTGGCGCGTTATCGTTTGGGAAAAGTCGTGCCCGCTTGCTTGGGGAAGATCAGATCAAGATTACTTTTAACGATGTCGCTGGTGTAGAAGAAGCCAAAGAAGAGGTCAGTGAGCTGGTTGAATTCTTACGTGATCCCGGCAAGTTCCAGAAGCTTGGTGGCAGGATCCCCTCGGGTGTTTTGATGGTGGGTGCTCCGGGAACGGGTAAAACCTTGTTGGCCAGGGCGATTGCAGGAGAGGCAAGCGTGCCATTCTTCACCATCTCCGGGTCAGATTTTGTTGAGATGTTTGTCGGGGTAGGTGCCTCACGTGTACGTGACATGTTCGAACAAGCAAAGAAACAAGCGCCTTGTATTATTTTTATTGACGAAATCGATGCCGTTGGTCGACATCGTGGTGCAGGCCTGGGAGGCGGACATGACGAACGTGAACAGACTTTAAATCAGTTGCTTGTCGAAATGGATGGTTTCGAGGGTAATGAAGGCGTTATTGTGATTGCGGCAACCAACAGACCTGACGTACTTGATCCTGCCTTACTCAGACCTGGTCGTTTTGATCGACAGGTGGTTGTTCCATTACCGGACATTCGTGGACGCGAGCAAATTCTGAAAGTGCATATACGTAAAATTGCAGCCTCTGACAATGTAAAGCCTAACATTATTGCCCGTGGCACACCGGGGTTTTCCGGCGCTGATCTTGCCAATCTTGTCAACGAAGCAGCACTGTTTGCAGCAAGAGCCAATAAAAAGCTGGTTGAAATGGACGATCTGGAACAAGCCAAAGACAAAGTCATGATGGGTGCAGAACGACGCTCCATGGTCATGAGTGAAGAGGACAAGAGAAACACAGCATACCATGAGGCAGGGCATGCCATTGTCGGTCTCCTGTCGCCTTCGCATGATCCTGTTTATAAAGTGACGATTATTCCCAGGGGCAAGGCATTGGGCGTAACCATGTTTTTGCCTGAGAAAGACAGTTATAGCCAGGATAAAGAACAGCTTGAAAGTATTATTTCTTCCCTGTTCGGTGGCCGTATTGCTGAGGAACTTATTTTGGGTAAGGACCATGTGACAACAGGTGCAAGTAATGACATCGAGAGGGCAACGCAGATTGCCAGAAACATGGTCACCAAGTGGGGTTTATCAGAGAAGCTGGGACCATTAACCTATAGTGAAGATGAGGGCGAGATATTCCTGGGCCGTTCTATAACGAAGCATAAGGAGGTCTCGGAGGTGACGGCTCATTTGATTGATGAGGAAATCCGGGTATTCATCGACAGGAGCTACGCGCGGGCGGAAAAAATTCTAAAGAAAAACATAGATAAGTTGCACATGATGGCTGATGCTCTGATGAAGTACGAGACCATAGATTCTGATCAGATTGGTGACATCATGGCAGGTAAACAGCCAAGAGATCCTGAGGGCTGGGATGATGATGATCATGGTGATGGACAATCGAACGTAAAAAAGGCAGATGACGTAAAAAAAGACGGTGCTCCTCATGGTGAGCCGCCGGCAAAACCAGCATAATTTCAGTGAAATGTTAAATGTGAAGCGTAATTAATGTTAAAACACTTCACACTTCACACTTAACGCTTCACGTATCACAATATATCTTCTCAAGATCGCGGGGGCGGTTTTATTAGCACAAACACACGAAAATACTTTGGTACGGATGGTATTCGAGGCAAGGTAGGCGAAGCACCCATTACACCTGATTTCATCATGAAGTTGGGCTGGGCTGCGGGGAAAGTGCTGGCAAAGAATGGCGATGGACCGGTGCTTATCGGCAAGGATACACGTATTTCAGGATACATGTTTGAGTCCGCACTTGAGGCAGGTCTGTCAGCAGCAGGTGTTGATATTTGTTTACTTGGCCCAATGCCAACACCAGGTATCGCTTATCTAACGCGCAATGCGAGGGCCCAGGCAGGCATCGTTATCAGCGCATCTCATAATTCATTTCATGATAACGGCATTAAATTTTTTTCAAGTGAGGGAACCAAGCTACCTGACCATATTGAACTGGAGATAGAAAAAGAACTCGAGAAAGCAATCAAGGTTACCGATCCAGCACATTTGGGTAAGGCCAGACGTATTGAAGATGCGGCCAGACGGTATATAGAGTTCTGTAAATTCAGGGTGAACAACAACCTTAATCTTAAAGGTATTCGGATTGTCGTTGATTGTGCTCACGGCGCAACCTATCACATCGCACCTCATGTATTCGATGAACTCGGTGCTGACGTCATCACAATCGGCAATGAACCGGATGGGTTCAATATTAATGTTGAATGCGGTGCGACAAATCCAGGGCTGTTACAGAAAAAAGTACTTGAGCAAAAGGCTGATGTCGGCATAGCATTGGATGGTGATGGTGACCGTTTGATTATGGTGGATCACAAGGGTGAAGTGGTTGACGGTGATGAGATTCTTTTTGTCATCAGCCAGTCCAGGCTCAAGACGCTGGGGGATGGCATTGTTGGGACGGTGATGAGTAATCTTGGTCTTGAAATGGCCATCAAAAAACTGGATATGAATTTTCACCGTGCACAGGTGGGGGATCGTTATGTGATGGAAATGTTGCATAAGAATAATTTGAAATTAGGTGGCGAAACCTCTGGTCATATTATTAATCTGGAAATGACAACAACCGGTGACGGGATCATCTCAGCATTACAAGTGCTGGATGCCATGGTTGATTCAGGAAAAACATTATCCGATCTTAAATCTGGTATGGAAAAATATCCTCAGACAATGATTAATGTGAAGATTGATAAGAATGTTGATCTATCAAAGATGACAAATTTACAAGATGCCATTAGAACCGCTGAATCCGAGTTGGGAGACAAAGGACGAATCTTGTTAAGACCTTCTGGTACTGAGCCTTTGCTTAGAGTGATGGTTGAAGGAGAAGTTAAAACTCAGGTCAATGCAATTGCCGAAAGTCTGGCTAATGAAGTCAGATCTGGCATTGGCGAGCGAGTGTAGTTTTAACCTACTGATCTGACTCGACTGTAGTACAGACTTGATTCCGGCCTTCACGCTTACTTTTATAAAGTGCTCTATCTGCCTTGATGAGTGCACCTTCGGCATTATCGGCATCTTCAGGATAACTGCTAACACCGATACTCACAGTAGCCTTGATCAGATTCCCGTGCATATCAAAAGAAGTGTTCTCGACCGCTTTTCTGATTCTTTCTCCGGCATCTTTGGCCTGCTGCTTGTTTGTTTCAGGCAAGAAAACAACAAACTCGTCCCCACCATATCTTGCCAGAGAATCTGATTCACGCATGCAACTTTCTATTGTTTTTGCTAATGATGTAATCAATTTATCACCTGCCTCATGGCCGTGTTCATCATTAATCGTCTTTAGTCCATCAGCATCAACCATCAGAATAGAATAGTCGTGATTATATCGAACTGATTTATTATGTTCACTTGTGATGACGTCGCTGAAAGACCTGCGATTCATCAGCCCGGTCATTTCATCTGTTTCCGATAGATGTTTAAACATCTTCTTCGCGAATTGTAAATCTGCAGAAAGCATGGTGGTCAGATAAGCTATGATCAGATAGGGGGAGAACATTGTCATCATATGACTAAAATGTTCCAGCGTGAGTGTACCCCTGGATAATGTCGGTAAGCCCATAAAAATATATAAGGCAGTGATTAAACCAAGTACCAATAATGTTGCTAATTTTCCCAGCGTCATTCCACTGGTAATAATAACCAGCAGGTAGAGGTTTAAGAGCGGGCTATCTATTTTGCCTGTATACCAGAGTACGGATGTGATGTAGGCAATCATGACCCATACTTCTATGGCCAGCTTCCAACGTGTCTCTTTTCTATAGAAATTGAGGTAGCGGAATGCAAGCACGAATCCCGCAAAACCAAGGGAATATTTCAGGATGATCCATTGGTTCTCAATGTAAGCCCCAGGGGCGACTGTATAAAGTAATATGAGAACCAGTAATAATCATTCCAGCTCTGCAAAACTGCGTGAAAATCCCTTCAACTCAACTTGTTCGATATCCATTTGTCCAACAAATGTAAATTTGTCGAATATTTTCGTGTCTAGTTTGAAAAGATTCTTCATTGGTCCCCCCTGGATCCCTGGACTTGATGGTATCACTTCACAGAAGTGTATTCTCGTATTTGTTTTCACTAAAACTGACGGAAAGTTTGCTTTGGTTAGCGAGTATCGGTCGCTTGATTAATATCGGGTATTCAGCCATGAGTTCCAGGGCTTTTGAACCATCAATATTATTTATCTGGTTTTCAGGTAATTTGCGCCAGGTGGATCCATGTTTATTGTACCGTTAATTATTCATAAAGAATGGCACGTTGTACCGTTAATCATCCATAAAAAAAGGCACATTGAGTAATGTCTGCCAATTGATTTGCTTGAGAAATTCTTTAATCATTTATTTATCAAGGCCACCTACTCTGAAATCATGAAATGTATATCCTATCTCGTGCGTTTCCAGCCAGCGCCTGTCCTTACTTTACGGTATCGCGATTTTTGATACCGTAAAGAACAATATTCATCACTCAATCTGTTTTGATTTAAATGGTCTTCTAAATGTCACGCAATAATTCGTTGATACTTACCTTGCTGCGCGTTTTTTCATCGACCTGTTTCACAATGACTGCACAATAAAGGCTATAACTGCCATCTTTGGATGGCAGATTGCCGGAGACAACCACAGAACCAGGTGGGATGTAACCGTAGCTTATTTCGCCCGTTTCACGATTGAATATGCGAGTACTTTGGCCAATATAAACACCCATAGAGATCACTGCACCATCACCCACAATAACCCCTTCTACCACTTCAGAACGTGCACCGATAAAGCAGTTATCACCGATGATGGTTGGGTTAGCCTGTAACGGTTCAAGTACCCCACCAATGCCCACACCGCCTGATAGATGTACGTTCTTGCCAATTTGCGCACATGAACCGACGGTGGCCCATGTATCTACCATGGTCCCGGAGTCAACGTAAGCACCAATGTTGACATAGCATGGCATCAAGACCACGCCAGGTGCGATATAACTTCCGCGACGCGCATTTGCTGAGGGGACAATGCGTGCGCCAATCTTTTCAAAATCTTGCTTGTTCATACCACTAAACTTTGATGGGACTTTATCGTAATAATTAGTGAATCCACCTTCGATCACTTTGTTTTCTTCAAGCAGAAAGGAAAGCAGTACAGCCTTTTTCAGCCATTGATTAACCATCCATTCCCCATCCTTCTTTTCAGCAACCCGCATGGTTCCACTGTCCAGTCCTGAGATCACCTCTTCAATGGTATCCTTCAATTCCTGGTTGGCGGTTACTGGTGTGATTCCCGAACGTTTTTCAAAATGTTCGTTAACGATGTTTTCAAGCTTACTCATAATTTATTTTTCCGTATTTTTGAATTTCCCCAAATAAATATTTTGGTAAATATTTTGATAAATATTATGGCTAGATTGTACCAATAATCACTCATAAAGAATGGCACGTTGTATCGTTAATCATTCATAAGGAGTGGCACATTGTACCGTTAATTATTCATAAAGAATGGCACGTTGTTTTGATATATTCACAAATTCTTTCGGCTGCCTCGATACACTGATCAATTTCAGCGACAAGCGCAATACGAATTCGATTTTCACCGGGATCGCCGGCAGCTATGCTACGTGACAGAAAACTTCCAGGCAACACAGTTATGTTATGCCGGGAATACAATCCTGTCGCAAACTCAATATCGGACACAGGCGTCTCCGGCCAGAGATAAAAGCTGGCATCCGGTTTTGTGACATTCATGACCGGTTTGAGTATCTCCAGTACGGCATCAAATTTTTGACGGTACAAGACTCTGTTAACATGGACGTGATCTTCGTCTTGCCAGGCAACAATGCTCGCCATTTGTGTGTAGAGTGGCATGGAGCAACCATGGTAAGTACGATAACGGAGAAAAGCCTGTATGAGTTTCTCATCGCCCGCGACGAAACCGGATCGCATCCCAGGAACATTTGATCGCTTTGAAAGGCTATGAAAAACAATACAACGCTCGTAATTATCTCGTCCCAGATTTGCAGCGGCCTGCAGCAGACCAATGGGAGGAGAATCTTCATCAAGGTATATTTCTGAATAACATTCATCTGCTGCAATAATGAAATCATATTTGTCTGCGAGCTTGAGTAATTTTTTGATGGACTCTTGACCAATTACTGCTCCGGTCGGATTTCCCGGGGAGCATAGGTAAATAAGTTGGCATCTTCGCCAAACATTCTCAGGGATTGCGTCAAAATCCGGAAGGAATCCATTTGCTTCAACACAGTTGATATAATATGGCTCAGCATTGGCTAACAATGTTGCACCTTCGTATATTTGGTAGAACGGATTGGGCGATATAACAACAGGCCTAGTTTTCTTGTTTGAATGGTTGTCATTTAAATCGATAACACATTGTGCAAAGGCAAAAAGTGCTTCTCGGGTACCATTCACTGGCAAGATGTTCCTGTCGGCGCTAATACTGCCATCAGGTAACTGGAATCTTTTGCTTAACCATTCTGCCATGGCTTGTCGTAGTGCATCGACCCCTCGTGTTGTTGGGTAAGATGCCACCTTGGGCAATTGCTTTTGTAATTCATTCAGAATTAATGCTGGGGTGGTATGTTTGGGCTCACCAATCGATAAATCGATATGTTCTGCATCCGTGACGACAGATGTTTCCTGCTTGAGTTGCACAAGCCTTTCAAAGGGGTAGGGGTGTAATTTTTCAAGACCGGGATTCATTAGTTATTGTTGTAGGGAGTTATTGTTTAAAGTTCGAAAAATTTAAGAGAACTCAGTATAGGCTAATCAACCATATGTCGACTAAAAATAAATCACCTCTGCTGCCAATTATCAGTTGTCTGATTGCCGCTACCCTGTGGGGTGTTCTCTGGTATCCACTCAGGGAGTTGGAAGGCATGGGAATTCCAGGTTTATGGGCAACCCTGATTATCTATTTATCCGCACTTGTGCCTATGTGGCCTTTATTCTGGAAACAAAGACATGGTTTGCGATCGCAACGTTTATTATTCGTCTTGATTGGTATTTTTGCAGGCTGGACTAATTTGGCTTTTATTCTGGCCTTGCTAGAAGGGCAGGTGGTTAGAGTGTTGTTGTTGTTTTATTTATTACCCATCTGGACCCTGATATTAGGCCTCATATTTTTACATGAACGTCCTTCGCCTCTGGCCTGGTGCTCACTATTCATTTCATTCATCGGCGCCCTGATCATATTGTGGCAATCAGATAGCAGTGTTGTTCTTCAGTCCAAACAAGTAGATTTACTTGCCGTTTCTGCCGGATTTGCCTTTGCTGTGAACAATGTACTGGTACGAAAGATCGGCGATATCCCCATCATTTTGAAGATGGGATCAGCGTGGTTAGGTGTGATTGTACTTACCATTGCTGGCATCGTCACGATGCAGATTCAACCCCCTGTGTTTAGCGGAGCATCACTTGCACTTGCTATTTTCGTTGGTTGTGTCGGTATGAGTCTGATGTCATTTACAGCATTGTATGGTGTTACGCATCTACCAGTACATCGTTCGGCATCACTTATGTTGTTCGAGGTATTTGTTGGGGCAGTTTCTGCAGCCTTGTTGACTGAAGAGGTGCTGACTGCAAGGGAATTAATGGGGGGTCTGTTAATTATATTTGCTGCATGGCTAACCACCAGAGACTTGATGAAGAATAGTGCAACTTGATGTATCCTTTGCCGCCCTTTGCGATGCACTCTAAATGTGTATGCAAGGGGCATTTTTTAACAGCAGGTATTTGATGTGAGTAAAAGCGTATTAATACTTCCGGGAGATGGAATTGGCCCGGAGATTGTAACTGAAGCAGAAAAGGTGCTGAGTGCCCTGGTGGAGAAGCATAGGCTCGAGATTTCCACTGAACAGGCATTGATTGGTGGCAGGGCAATTGATGAAACAGGAGTGCCGCTGCCTGAAGAAACGCTGGCGCTGGGGAAACAGTCTGATGCAATCTTATTGGGGGCAGTGGGTGGCCCCCAATGGGATAACATTGAACGTTCATTAAGGCCTGAAAGAGGCCTGTTGGCAATTCGGGCTGGTCTTGATCTGTACGCTAACCTCAGGCCTGCAATTCTGTACAAGGAACTTGCTGGAGCCTCTTCCTTAAAACCGGATGTGATTGATGGACTGGACATCATGATCGTGCGTGAATTAACCGGTGGGATCTATTTTGGACAACCACGTGGTATCAGAACTCTGGAAGATGGACAGCGTGAAGGTTTTAATACCTTGGTCTATAAGGAAACCGAGATTGAAAGGATTGCGCGCACTGCATTTGATGTGGCCATGAAAAGAAACAAAAAAGTATGTTCGGTGGACAAGGCAAATGTTTTGGAGGCAACTGAACTTTGGCGTGAAGTCGTGACGCATGTTGCGAAAGATTATCCGAAAGTAAATCTGGAACATATGTATGTGGATAATGCGGCCATGCAGTTGGTAAGGGACCCCAGGCAGTTTGATGTGATTGTTACGACCAATATGTTTGGTGACATATTGTCTGATCTGGCCTCCATGTTGACGGGTTCAATCGGTATGTTGCCTTCAGCCTCATTGAATGCTGAAGGACAGGGAATGTATGAGCCAATCCATGGATCTGCACCTGATATCGCTGGAAAGAATGTTGCCAATCCATTGGCAACAATCATTTCAGTTGCCATGATGTTGAGGTATTCCCTCGCTGAGCCTGCACAGGCAGATCGAATAGGACGGGCTGTACAGCAAGTGCTGGCAGATGGGCTGAGAACGGCTGATATAGTTTCGAATGGCATGACGAAGATATCTACCAGCGAAATGGGCGATGCTGTTGTCGCATCGCTTTAGTAAGAGAATTTTAGTCAGGTAAAGGCACAATGAGTAAGAAATTTAATGTTGCTGTCGTCGGTGCTACCGGTGCGGTCGGTGAAACCATGTTGTCGATCTTGGAAGAGCGTAATTTCCCTGTGGAAAATATTGTTGCACTTGCCAGCAGTCGATCCACTGGTTCAAGAATTCGCTTCAACGGTAAAACAATCATGGTTGAAGATTTGGAAGGATTTGATTTCAAAGGCGTTGATATTGGTCTTTTTTCTCCAGGTGCCTCGGTATCAAAAATACATGCCCCGCGGGCTGTCGAAGCGGGCTGTGTGGTGATTGATAATACCTCGCAGTTTCGATACGACGATGATATTCCTTTGGTTATACCAGAGGTCAATCCTGATGCAATCGCTGATTACCAAAATAGAGGGATTATTGCCAATCCTAATTGTTCAACGATTCAAATGTTAGTCGCACTAAAGCCTATTCACGATGCTGCAACTATTGAGCGAATTAATGTATGTACCTATCAGGCGGTGTCTGGAACAGGTAAAGAGGCAATAGAAGAGTTGGCAAAACAAACTGCAGAATTATTGAACGGCAGAAAAGCTGTGTGTGAAGTTTATCCCAAGCAGATTGCCTTTAATGTCATACCCCATATCGATGATTTCCAGAAAAATGGTTATACTTTGGAAGAAATGAAAATGGTCTGGGAAACCAGAAAAATATTTGAAGATGATGCTATTCAGGTCAATCCAACCGCGGTCAGGGTTCCAGTTTTTTTTGGGCACTCTGAAGCCGTCCATATTGAGACCAAAAACAAATTATCTGCGGAGGAAGTCAGAAATTTACTCAGAAACCAGCCTGGAATTACTTTAGTGAATGAGCCTAAGGATGGTGGCTATCCAACCGCTGTGAGTGAGGCTGCGGGTAAAGATCCTGTCTTTGTTGGGCGTATTCGAGAAGATATTTCACACCCTCGCGGTATTAACCTCTGGGTTGTTTCTGACAATGTTCGTAAAGGTGCTGCATTAAATAGTATTCAAATTGCTGAAATTTTGGTAAAAGACTATTTGTAAGCTATAGTTAAGGGATAATTGTAAAGGATATTCGCAGGTTTTTAGCTGCACAAACTTTTGTTCTCTCTGTGGCATTTTTGACCAGGAGAGGCCGAATTTTAGGTGGTGCATGAGACATTTTTTGTGAACAAATCATGTAACCTATTGAATATAAATAGCATTTATAACAGGATATTCTGTGAGCCAATGAACAAAAGAATCTTATTGATAGCTCTGTTTTTGCTTTTTGCAGGATTTCAATCTGCAGTACAGGCACTGGCGCTGGGTGTGTTAGAACTGAAATCAAGGTTAAATCAACCACTTAATGTAGAAATTCCTTTGGTTTTCTCGAGGGAGAGTGAGCTTGATGATTTGAAGTTGAGCATTGGCAGGCCCGAAGACGAGTCACAAGGCCTGCAGACTTGGTATAATTTGAGGGTTGAAATTATCGAAAATGATGGAAGTCAGCCTTATTTGAAGATTACCAGTAAAAATACAATCCGTGAGCCTGCACTCAGATTTGTACTGGAGATGCACTGGCCGGGTGGACGAATACAACGAGAGTATTCCTTACTGCTAGACCCCAAGATGATAGAAAAATAATACAGTGGCAGGGGAAAACCGGATGAAATTTAAGATGATGTTGGTTTTGTTGGCACTGGTGGTGCCAACATTTGTGAATGCTTTGGGTTTAGGTAAGCTCGAACTTCAATCTGCGTTGAACCAGCCATTTAAAGCAAGAGTTAAATTGGTTTCAGCAACGGCTGATGAACTTGACAGCCTAAAGGTTTCACTGGCAGATCAGAAAGCATTTGATCGTGCAGGTATTCAACGCACCTTTTTACTTACTCGCTTGCGCTTTACTGTCCAGGAATTTGAAGAAGGCCCTGACTATATACAAATTAGCAGTAGTGACCCT
>SMWN01000106.1 GCA_004356415.1 Gammaproteobacteria bacterium | reverse complement strand
TGGGCAAGCAGAACAAAATTGAAGAGGCAAGATTACATCTGGCCAAAATACAAACACGAAGCGTTAGGGAAAAATCTGTTTTAATACAAGCGGAGGCTGAGATGTTGGCCGAAAACAGGCGCTTTGAGGAGGCCATGGAGGTCTTTGATAAAGCGTTGCAGGAAGGGTATGACGAAGATTTACTCTATTCGAGAGCCATGCTCGCAGAAAAGATGGATCGTCTGGATATACTGGAGATGGACCTGCGAGTAATCCTTGAAAAGGATCCCAACAATTCACAGGCATTAAATGCCTTGGGCTATACACTGGCGGACAGGACGGATCGTTATGACGAAGCATACGATTTAATCAAAAGGGCCCTGGAAATTAGTCCTGATGATTATTTCGTCCTCGATAGTATGGGCTGGATTTTATATCGACAAGGTCGTCTGGATGAGGCGATAGAATTTTTAAATAAAGCATTGTCCAAAAAAAATGATCCGGAAATTGCAGCACATCTGGGAGAAGTTCTCTGGGTGAAAGGTGATAAGGAAGCTGCCCAGTCAATATGGGATACTGCGCTGGGGGAAACGCCCAATGATGACAGACTACAAAATGTGATCAATCGACTCAATCCGTGAAAAAAATCTACCTTTTAATCATGCTGGTATTCTTTGCCGGCTGTTCTGAGGTTCCTTTAATCCCTGAAAGCGTAACTGGTGCCGAGCGCCAAAATCATCTGGAACAGATCAAACGCTGGAAATTAAAAGGCCGACTTGCCCTAACCAGCCCAAAAGAAAGTTGGACGGTTACATTTCACTGGTCGCAGGACTACGATCGCTATCTGATGCAATTTATTGCGCCGCTAGGTCAGGGAACCTATGCGCTCAGAGGTGGCGAAGGCGATGGTGTTTATCTGTTAACCGCAAAAAATGAAGTGTTCCGTGCGGATGATGCTGAGAGTCTGTTGAAACAAACTGTCGGTTGGCATGTCCCCATGGGCGGTTTCAGATTCTGGGTTCGTGGCTTGCCTGAACCCGGGGTGGATATGACTAATCAGCAATTCGATGATCAGGGTCGGATTGTTGAGATGCAACAAAATGATTGGCACATCAGTATATCGCGTTATATGGATGTGGATGGAGTTAGGTTGCCAGGTAAGGTCTTTATGCATAATGATCATTTTAAATTAAAGTTGGTCATACAGGAGTGGGATACAAAATCATGACCAGTCGTTATTGGCCTGCCCCTGCCAAACTAAATTTAATTCTTCATATCACAGGGCAACGGGAAGACGGTTATCATCTCCTCCAGACTGTTTTTCAGTTTATAGACTTCAGTGATTCGCTGGACTTCACACTTCGAAATGATGGCGCTATTTCGCTTCAATCAAACTGGGATGGTGTTACCGAAGCTGATGATTTAATTGTTCGTGCAGCAAAGGCTTTGCAGCTTGAATTTTGCTGCCAGCAAGGTGTAGATATTCATCTGGAAAAAAAGTTACCTACAGGTGCGGGTCTGGGTGGAGGGAGTTCGGACGCCGCAACAACACTGGTTGCCCTGAATCATCTATGGGATGTTGGACTTTCTGTAGATCAATTGGTAGATATTGGATTGAAGCTGGGTGCTGATGTCCCTGTTTTTGTACGTGGCAAAGCGGCGTGGGCAGAGGGTGTCGGTGAGAAATTAACCCCCATTGATCCAAAAGAATCCTGGTATCTGGTGATTAGGCCAGATTGCTGTATTTCTACCATGGAAGTATTTAATTCGTCTGATTTGACACGCAATACCCCTAGCATCAGAATACGCGACTTTCTGAGGGATGGTGGTCACAACGATTGTGAATATGTGGTAACAAAATTGCATCCAGAAGTGGCTGAGGCACTCAATTGGTTAGGTCAATTTACAGATGCCAAAATGACCGGGACAGGATCTTGTGTTTTTGCTGGATTTGATAATCAGCAACAGGCAAAATCCGTCTATGAGAAATTGCCTCAAGGCTGGGAGGGATTTGTGGCGAAAGGTCTGAATCATTCGCCGCTGCTAACGCGCCTAGAACAGGAAAACCTGGAGCAGGAAAAAAGTTAGAATTAATGCCGTTCATCAGATGTGTGGGCGTAACAGCAAGATTGGGGCGTGGCCAAGCGGTTAAGGCACTGGGTTTTGTGCCCCAACATTTCTTGGTTTGACAGATTTGTCTGGAACAAAATTTGAACGGCCGCAGGCCGGCCCGCAGGGTGACGTACATGGAGGTACGGAATAATCTTGGCAGTAGCCAGGGTAAGAACGGAAAATACCATATAGATATTGGGGCGTGGCCAAGCGGTTAAGGCACTGGGTTTTGATCCCAGCATTCCCAGGTTCGAATCCTGGCGCCCCAGCCATTTAATAACTTTATGGGTGCAGGATGAGAACCTCAGGTTTGACAAAATCATCTGGAATGATTTTGAACAGTGCCACTTGCGGCACTGGCCCGCAGGGCGTAGGACAGGATGTCCGGAGTAATCCTGGCGCCCCAGCCATTTTCTATTAAGCACTACAGAGGGTCGTTATGCCAATAGCAAATATGATGGTGTTTGCAGGCAATGCCTGTCCCAGGTTAGCAGTCGATATTGCTGCACATCTGAATCTGCCACTCGGCAAGATAAATGTTGGACGTTTTAGTGATGGCGAGGTCATGGTTGAAATTGGGGAAAACATTCGTGGTACGGATATTTATCTCATACAGTCTATCTGTGCACCAACCAATGACAACTTGATGGAATTACTGGTGATGGCCGATGCCATGCATCGTGCATCCGCTGCACGTATTACTGCAGTCATTCCCTACATGGGTTATGCGCGGCAAGATCGACGAAGCCGTTCGGCTCGTGTCCCAATAACTGCAAAAGTTGTTGCCAATATGATTGCCTCAGTCAAAATCGATCGCGTGTTGACGGTTGATTTGCATGCTGACCAGATTCAGGGATTTTTTGATATGCCTCTCGATAATGTTTACGCCTCACCCGTACTGCTGGGGGATGTCTGGAAACATAAATATCCGAATCTGATGGTCGTTTCACCTGATGTTGGTGGTGTGGTTCGTGCACGCGCTTTGGCAAAACGCCTGGATGATACTGATTTGGCAATCATTGATAAGAGACGTCCGAACCCCAACGAGTCTGAGGTCATGAATATTATTGGTGATGTTGATAGCCGCGAATGTGTCATCATTGATGATTTGGTAGATACTGCGGGAACCTTGTGTAATGCGGCGGGGGCATTGAAAAAACATGGTGCCAGTAAAGTCGTTGCTTACTGTACACATCCTGTTCTGTCCGGCAATGCGATTAAGAATATCGAGAATTCTGAGTTAGATGAGCTGGTTGTGACTGACACGATTCCATTAAGGGCGGAGGCAGCGACGTGTGATCGTATCCGACAACTCAGTGTCGCTACCATGTTGGGTGAGAGTGTCAGACGTATTAGTGAGAGCGAATCACTCAGCAGTATGTTTATTGATTAACTTAATTGATTGGTGTCTCTGAAAAATCTTCAGAAATACCTAGCTCTGAATAGAATTTAGGTCCTGAAGAACTCAGGCCGGGAGAAATCAGCTGTGCCGTATGTTTCCACAGGTAAGGACTGCCAGATAGCCCTGTAAATATTGAATATCACTGATTTCTCTATATACTGCGCTGTCCGCTCATCCTGATTGTCGTCAGTTTTGAATGATTTACCGGGTTCTTGGGTTTATTCCTGAAGAGATTTTTGCTTTTCTGGGGAACATTGTCGCCATATTTGGTCGCGGATATGGTTTGTCATTAATTTAAAGTAGGAGTAGTTCAATGGAACAGTTTGAAATTATTGCTGAGCCTCGCGAGGACATGGGGAAAGGTGCGAGCCGCCGCCTGCGTCGCGAGGGTAAAATCCCTGGTGTTGTGTACGGGGCAGAGAAGGATGCCACCTCGATCATGATGTCGCAAAATGAGATCATGCATCATCTTGAGAACGAAGCTTTTTATTCTCACATTCTTACATTGCGTGTGGGCAAAAAGAAAGAGAAGGTTGTGCTGAAAGACTTGCAACGCCATCCATACAAAGCCGCGGTGCTTCACGTTGATTTGCAGCGCGTTGATGAAAATGAGAAGTTAACCATGCGCGTACCATTACATTTCATCAATGAAAATATATGTATTGGTGTCAAGCAAGATGGTGGTGTGGTCAGCCACGTTATGACTGATCTGGAAATCAGCTGTCTACCTAAGGATTTGCCTGAGTATATTGAAGTTGATCTGGCCGAGGTTAATGTTGGTGAGGGTATCCACCTTAGTGACCTCAAGATGCCTGAAGGTGTCGAAATTGCTGCTTTGATTCATGGTGGCGATGCAGCGCAGACGGTCGCAACAGTCCATATACCCAAGGTAGTCATAGAAGTTGAAGACGAGCTTGTAGATGAAGCAGAAGCAGAAGCAGAGGCAGAAGCAGATGCTGGGGCAGAGGAAGCCACAGCCACTGATGAAGGTGCCGATGCAGACGAGTAATTCCTTTATCAGGGATTATCTCGTTTAAAGGGCACACAGTGCCATCAACATTTAAATTAATAGTTGGCCTGGGTAATCCAGGTCCCGAACATTCTGAAACCCGGCATAATGCCGGGTTCTGGTTTGTTGACTCACTTGCTTCAAAATATTCCCTTTCATTTAGACCAGAATCAAAATTCAATGCTGAGATTTGTCGACTACAGACAACAGATGTTGACTGTTGGTTATGCAAGCCAATGACCTTTATGAACAGGAGTGGTTCCTCAGTTCAGGCGGTGGCCAGCTTTTATAAAATTCCGGTTGAAGCGATTCTGGTTGCTCATGATGAACTTGATCTGGGTGCCGGGATCGCCCGCCTGAAAAAAGAGGGGGGACACGGTGGTCATAATGGATTACGAGATATTATTGCACAGATGGGTGATAAATCTTTTACGCGATTACGCATAGGAATTGGTCATCCCGGGAGTCAGGACAGGGTAACACCCCATGTATTGGGTAGACCAGGTATGGATGATCGTCAGTTAATAGAAGAAGCGATTAAGGCGTCGGTGGAAATCATGCCTGTGCTATTTGAAGGTGATGTGCAGAAAGCAATGAATGCCTTACATCAGAAAAACAATATTAACGAAGATTAAAGCAATCAAATTTTATGGGTTTTAAATGTGGCATTGTTGGTCTTCCGAATGTGGGTAAATCAACTTTATTCAATGCATTGACCAACTCGGGGGTCAACGCGGAGAACTATCCTTTTTGTACAATCGATCCAAATGTTGGTGTGGTGCCCGTCCCTGATCAACGTCTGGATCATCTGGCTGAGATTGTCTTACCAAAACAGATCCTGCCCACAACAATGGAGTTTATTGATATTGCCGGATTGGTGGAGGGTGCATCAAAGGGTGAAGGTCTGGGTAATAAATTTTTGGCACACATTCGTGAAACACATGCGATTGCCCATGTGGTACGTTGTTTTGATGATGATAATGTCGTCCACGTATCAGGTAAGATCGATCCACTGGCCGATATCGAAGTCATCAATACAGAATTATATCTGGCTGACCAGGAAAGTCTCGATCGTGCCCTGCAAAAAGTGGTCAAGATTGCCAGAAGTGGAGATAAAGTTGCACACAGGCAGCAGGCACTGTTCGAAAAAGTCATTGAACATCTAGATGAAGGAAACCCGGTACGTTCTATGGCACTAGATGAACAGGCGCTGGAAGACCTGTATCCACTTCATTTACTCACACAAAAACCCACCCTCTATATAGCTAATGTTGAAGATGAAGGCGGTATCAACAATCCATGGATAGAAAAACTTAAGGAACTTGCTGCTAAAGAAGATGCTGATGTCATTCCGATTTGTGCCTCGATAGAATCCGAGATTGCCGAACTGGGCGACGAATCGAAGTTAGAATTTTTGAAGGAACTAGGTCTTGAAGAGCCGGGGTTGAATCGAATCATTCGTGCGGGTTACGCATTATTGAATTTACACACTTATTTCACCGCAAGTGAAAAGGAAGTACGGGCGTGGACCCTGCATAAAGGTGATTTTGCACCACGTGCGGCATCTGTTATTCATACTGATTTTGAAAAAGGATTCATACGTGCAGAGGTGATTGCCTATGATGATTTCATTGAGCATCAGGGTGAACAGGGCGCGAAGGATGCAGGTAAATGGCGATTGGAAGGTAAGGAATACATCGTGCAAGACGGTGACGTCATGCATTTTAGGTTTAATGTTTAATATTTCATAAATTCTTTCACTGGATTCCCGCCTGCGCGGGAACGACAGACTTAAGTAAGTGCCATTCGTGG
>SMWN01000014.1 GCA_004356415.1 Gammaproteobacteria bacterium | reverse complement strand
GAGCTATTATCTTGTTGATCATGTGATACTAACCATTCTTCCGAGTCCGATGAATAATCCGGGTTTTTGATCAATGGGTAATCCTGCTGCTGCTCGTATCTATCCATATCCGGTGCCGGTGTCATCAGCATCTTGATGAAGAATTGCATCGCTTTAAGCTTGTTCGTGAAGGTCTGTATAGCCTCGGGGCGTTCAGTACAATAACGGCGGGTAATGGTTTCAAAGTCTTCCGGGGCACGGCCACCAATTTCCAGAACGGTGTCGTTCGGGGCATTTACCCTCAATGCGGTGCGCTGATGCTCCTCAAAATAATAATGAGCAAGATGCGCGGGTTGAATGATGGGGAAACCTTGTGCGATACCGGCCTTCAGAAACATCTTTGGCGAAATCTCCATATATTTCACCTTACGCTTAAGTACCTTGGCAAAAATTCCGGCGATGTCTATGACAGACAGTAATTCAGGACCGGTCGGTCGATACGAATTACCGATATGGGGGCTCGGGTCGATCAATGTGCCGACTGCAACACGGGCAATATCTTCATTGGACGGTGGCGCATTCAGGCTAGTACCATCTCCAAATGGCAATGGCATGATGCCAAGCTGAGCGATCATCGCCAGTACCATAAAATAATTGTCTGCGAACAGAGCCGGATTGACCGTAATGACATCCACGTTTGGCATCCAACTCATAACTTGATCGGTCAACCAATGTTCACGCGTCATGACAGAAGGATGTGTCGAATGAGCAAACCATTGGGTCATCACAGTGACGGTTTCAAGCCGTGCCTCATTGGCAGCTGTCGCAAAAATCATACTGGTATGTAGATAATTGGGTTCAACCGGGTGGCAATAATAGGCTCGTTGCATACCACTGAGTGCTTTTCGTACGTCACGGATATCATGCATGTTGCCAACAAATATTTCGGCCCCCGCGTTGCGTAATAATTCTGCTCGATGACTCTGTCGGTGAACGAAGGCGCGTACGGGATACCCCTTTTCGAGAAATTGCATAGCAGCAGCAAAGCTGGTCTTTCCAGCTGCCGAAGTTACTAAAATTTTTGCTAAAGTCATAATTCTCTCCTCGTGATTAATGGAATATCTATTGACGGTGAGAAGTTTGGTCTAAATCAGGGAGCGGCAGTAGTATCCAACGGTTACATACTCTGAAACGCGCATGGTTACTCGTATCTGACAATAAAGTGTGAGTAAATATGTAACGTTACATGGGCAAAACATTCATACCTTATTAGTGAATACAGTATCCCTAGGCGCTGTGGTACTCTCTGAAACAGGTAAAAGTATGTTCAGGGGAAAGCACACATGGCTGAAACCAGTGATGAGTGGTCAGACGAAGAGTTAAGCATAATCCGAGAACAGCTCAGCCGGATTTTGCAGAGTTCGTTGTTTGCTCAAGCTGACCGACAAAGTCGTTTCTTACAATATGTTGTTGATGCCACTCTTGTTGGGCATGCCAAAAGGTTGAACCAATATCTTCTTGGTATCGATGTTTTTGATCGAGATGAGACGTTTGATCCGGCTATTGACTCAGCTGTAAGGGTAGAAGCCGGGCGACTACGTTCAAAGCTACGTGATTATTACATTGAGTTTGGGCAAAAAGATCCTGTAATAATCGAGCTACCAAAAGGTGGTTATTCTGTTCAAATAAAAACCATCTCCAGTGAAGATAAGTCTTCAAGATCTACATCTGTTTCGCAAAATGAACAAAAAACTGTTCACCCTGAAGAAAAACCGTCAATAGCAATTTTACCGTTCGATAATTTAAGTGGTGACTCTGAACAAGAGTATTTCAGTGATGGCATTACAGAAGACATAATTACAGATTTATCTAAATTATCAGGTCTATTTGTCATTGCCAGACATTCGACTTTTGTTTACAAAGGGAAATCATTAAACATAAAAGAAATAGGTAATGATTTAGGAGTGAATTATCTATTGGAAGGGAGTGTGCGCAAAGCAGGAAACCGACTTCGAATCACCGCTCAATTAATCGATGCAGTCACAGGAAACCATTTATGGGCAGAACGGTTTGACCGTGAACTTGATGACATATTCGAAATACAGGATGAGGTGTCAAAAAAGATCGTCAGAGCACTAGAAGTAAAACTAACACATAATGAAAAAATTCGTCTTGGACATAAAGGTACAGAGAATATTGATTCGCACGATTTTCTGTTGCGCGGTCAAGAACAATTGTATTTATTTACTCCAGAAGGAGTAAACAACGCAATTAATTTGTTTTCAAAAGCTATCTCATGCGATCCGAAGTACGCCAATGCTTATGCATGGAAAGCACGATCCGTTCTTTTCCCATATATTGCTGGAACAAATTCCTCTGAAGAGGAAACCGTTTTACCTGCTCTGGAATTGGCTATAAAGGCAGTTGAGCTTGATGATTTACTCCCTCATTCTCATGCAATATTGGGATGGTCACTAAAATGGTCTAGGAAGATCAATGAAGCAATTATTGAGGCTAAAAGAGCGGTTGAACTTGATCCTAATTATGCGAATGGGTACATGTTTCAATCAATGGTTCTATCTTCTGCAGGTAGAGGCGAGGAAGCGCTTACCTCAATCGAGAAAGGAATCACTATTAATCCCTATTATAATGTCACTTATATTCTCGCATTAGGTATGTCATATTTTGTTATGGGGAAATATGAACAAGCACTTTATCATTTCAGGCGTGGGGTAGAACGTAATCCATATTTTGTTCCTAATCATATTTATAAAGCATCTATTTTAGGATTACTTGGAAAAGAAGACGAGGCAGAGCATGCAAAAGCTGAGTTGGAAAATATGAACCCAGACTATAAATCAAGTGCCGCATATGTGTTCTATACCGATAAACATCTAAACGAAATAATGCTAGAGGGAACTCAAAAAGCTGGCTTAGAAATTACGGTTATTAGGTAATTATATAGATTTTACCTAGCGACATGAACGTCCGCTTCCGCTGGATAGCAGACGTTCATAAGGGTTAGCTATATTTCATTAGCTCCATCATTGCTAAAGTAATGGCTTGTTTTGTGTACTCATATCCCCTTATCTCAGTACTTGCCCGAGGACCGGCCACATTAAGGAGCGATATTTGATTTTTGTCTATGAAATGCCTGATCCGTTTACTCGCTATCTCTTGAGTTATGCCGCTACCATCTATTAACAGATAAGGCTTTTTTTCATTAAGGCAATATAAAAGTGTTTTCTCTGTACCCCCGCTAATGGATTCAAAATAGATAATTACAGTAGCATCACTGTCTTGTACATTTTTCAAGGTTCGTTCTTTATAACCGCTGTCAGGTAGTTCTTGAAGCGGATATTTTTCTGCAATTGGGCCATCTTCTGCTTCACGACCTTGAGGACACCAGCCACCTACACTGATACCTGACTCTAATGCGGCATCCAGAGCACCTCGGTCAACACCGGTCTGACCGCCTGAAATTATCTTCATCATCGGAAAAGTTGATATATTTATTTAACTTCTGATAACAATGAATGTCTGCTTTATACTGAAAGCGGACATAGGGCTATAAATATTGATTTACTGCTTTCGGCCATGAGCGGACATTGACGTTTATTCCCCCATGAGACACCACGACCGAGTGCTGTCACCGTTAAGAACGCTCCCTTTAATAATGCTAGACACCTGCAAGTAATGTGGACATACGAACCTGATGGATAGAATCCACTGTATTGGACAGGCTTTTATGCAATAATATTAGAACGTGCATCGTATTTCTCCTATTGTTAAGTTTTGCAGCTTTCATTAGATCAGATAGCACGGTGCACATCTATCCATCTCATTTGAAAAGAGTTTATCTATGTTTTTGTGGGGATACCTCAGCCCATGCCAACAACAGGAATAACACAGACTGGTCCTGCGATCGCCATGCGGTCTTGCCTTCAAAGGATCGCTACCGGTCCAGAGCTTAGCAAGGATATATCCTTTGATGAGGCGTGTGCGGCCATGGAGTACATTCTGCAAGGGAAAGTGGATCCGGTGCAGGCCGGTGTGTTTCTCATCGCCCTACGCATGAAGCGCGAGACAGATGATGAAAACAGAGGCATTTTGCAGGCAATATTGAATGCTACGGAAACCGTAGTCGCTCCGGTAGACGAGGTGATGGATGTGGCCGATCCCTACGACGGTTATACGCGGGGTCTGCCAGCATCACCGTTTATTCCGCCTGTGCTCGCCGCCTGCGAAGTTTTTACCGTGTCGCACGGACTGGAGAGCATTGGCCCGAAATACGGGGTCACACACCGAAAGATCCTAAGAGCGGCTGGAATCGATGTCGATCTGTCTCCCAATGAGGCCGCTGCACGCATTGCAAATCCCGATATCGGTTGGGCTTATGTGGACCAGAAGTCCTTCTGCCCAAGTCTACATGATCTCGTGAACCTGCGGACCCTGATTGTCAAGCGCCCCGCCGTGACCACGGTGGAGGTGATAGCTGGACCCATTCGGGGCCAGAAGAAGACCCATCTCATGACGGGCTACGTACATAAACTCTATCCTCCGATGTATGCCATGCTGGCTCGCCATGCGGGATTTGATTCGGCCTTGATTGTACGGGGCGTGGAGGGCGGTGTAATCCCTTCACTGCAGCAACCGGCCAAGGTGTTTTACTACCATGACGACCGGGGCGAGGTACAACAGATGTCGGTGGACCCCACCAGCATTGGGATCAGCCAATCGAAGCGTGCCGTCCCCATTCCCGCCGATCTGCCGAAGGCCAAGAAAACAGGCGATACGATTACCACGACCTTGGATACGGATGCCATTGCGAAAGCTGCCGCGGAGGCGGGAATCGCCGCCCTCGAAGGAAAGGGCGGGCCCTCTTATGACAGTCTAGTGTACGCTGCTGCCATTTGTTTGTTGCACCTTAAGCGTCATGTTTCTCTTCAGGCCGCAGCCCATGCAGTTCGCAAGATACTTGATTCCGGGGAACCCTTGGCCCGATTTCGGATGCAACAGGATGAGGACCTGTGCATGGCGAATTATTAATTCGGGCTGCAATTGGCGTTTGAAATAGTCCAGCACAGGTATTGGCCTTTTCATTACCTAATGAATTAATGACTAAATGAAAATCACCCAAATTGGGGATTACCACCTATACAATTTCATCACTCAGCTAGTATAAATAAGAGTAATTAGATTTATGAAGCTTTATTAATAGCAGGTGAGAAAATATATAATGAAGCTACTATTTTATTTAATATGGAATAACAACATTATTAAATGTCCGGGTGCGCAACCGGACAAATATTTGTTGCAGCGTGGTTGCAATTTGATCGCTGTACGAGACATGATCACAAAAAATGAGCATATTAGTTTTACAAATAGTTATCAAGCAATGGGATAAGAGTCAACGAACAGAAACACATGTTTTGGAGAGAGCTAAAATACCAGATAAATATCCAATAATTTTTCCGCCAGCTTTTTATATTTTCAACAAGAAATGTGTAATAGACCAGCATGGCGATGATTTGCAAGGAGGTCGAGTAAAATATATACAGTCAGCAGATGGGAAAATCAAATTTGATAGGTTTCAAGTTTGTTCAATTGGCAAAGTTCTTGAGTATTTTGGTACATCGGAACCTGGTGAAGCTCCTAGAATAATTGGTTCGCTAAATAATAAATGGATACAATGCAAATATAATTGGAGATATGGCGTCTTCGAGAGTGATATGTATTATTGGTTGTATGAGGAAATAACTCTAAATGCAATTTGTATAAGTAAGTTAAACGAAAAAGTGTTTTTAAATGGAGAGCCTGCGATTGTTTATGAGGATTTGAAGCTGATGGTTTAATTAAATGGATAATACCTAGCGAAATATGTTTTGACATAAAACT
>SMWN01000105.1 GCA_004356415.1 Gammaproteobacteria bacterium | reverse complement strand
CCACGAAGACGATCATCACGATCATAAACCAACTGGAATAGGCCGCTGGCTGTTTTCAACAAATCATAAGGACATTGGCACCATGTATCTGGTGTTTGCCTTGATCATGTTTTTTGTTGGCGGCGCCATGGCAATGGTTATTCGCGCTGAATTATTCCAGCCGGGATTGCAATTTGTCGATCCGCAATTTTTCAATTCAATGACCACGGTGCATGCACTGGTCATGATTTTCGGCGCATTGATGCCGGCCGGTGTTGGCCTGGCCAACTGGATGATACCAATGATGATTGGTGCGCCGGATATGGCACTGCCACGAATGAATAATATGAGTTTCTGGATTCTTCCATTTGCTTTCACCCTCTTGTTATCAACCTTTTTTATGCAAGGCGGAGCACCAGCGAGTGGTTGGACCATGTATCCGCCTTTGGTATTGCAAATGGGCGATGGTTTTCCATTTTTAATCTTCGCAATCCACCTTCTGGGCATCTCCTCGATCATGGGTGCGATTAATATTATCGCGACAGTCTTTAATATGCGTGCCCCACACATGACCTTCATGAAATTACCGCTGTTTGTCTGGACCTGGATTATTACCGCGTTTCTGTTAATAGCTGCTATGCCGGTGTTTGCTGGCGCGGTGACCATGCTCTTGACCGATAAATACTTTGGTACCGCTTTCTTTGATGCAGCGGGCGGTGGTGATCCGGTTATGTTCCAGCATCTTTTCTGGTTTTTTGGCCACCCTGAGGTGTATATCCTGGTCTTACCCTCATTCGGTGTTATTTCCCAGATTATCCCGACCTTTTCTCGCAAACCGCTGTTCGGTTATGTGTCGATGGTTTACGCAACGGCGTCGATTGCATTCTTGTCGTTTTTTGTCTGGGCACACCACATGTTTACTGTTGGGATGCCACTGGTCGGCGAGCTTTACTTTATGTATGCAACCATGGCGATCGCCGTGCCAACCGGCGTGAAAATCTTTAACTGGACGGCAACCATGTGGAAGGGTTCCATGACCTTCGAAACACCGATGTTATTTGCAATCGGTACTCTGATCATGTTCTCGATTGGTGGTTTCACTGGTTTGATGATGGGCATTACCCCGGTCGACTTCCAGTATCATGATACTTACTTCATCGTTGCGCACTTTCACTATATCATCGTGCCCGGCATCATATTTGGGTTATTGGGCGGTATCTATTACTGGTTACCAAAATGGAGCGGTCATATGTATGACGAGAAACTGGGCAAGTTGCATTTCTGGTGCTCAACTGTTTCTGTTAACGTCCTGTTCTTCCCGATGCACTTCCTCGGACTGGCAGGCATGCCCCGTCGTATCCCGGATTACAATGTTCAGTTTACCGATTGGAACCAGATTGCTAGTATCGGTGGATTCGTGTTTGGTCTTAGCCAGCTGATACTCGTCTGGGTTGTTATCAAGTGTGTTCGTGGCGGTGAAAAGGTAACGGACCAGGTTTGGGAAGGAGCTCATGGTCTGGAATTTACCCTGCCATCGCCACCCCCATTCCATAGCTTTACTACTCCACCAGAAGTTACGGAAGCGACGGCTCATTCATAGGCGCATTCATATAGAGTGAGTAATAATTTAAACATGAGTGATAACGATAAAACTGCTGCTGAAAAGGAGTTGGCAGCAAAGAACATGCGACTAGCCATCATTCTTGGGCTGGTCGCAGTTGGTTTTTATGTCGTTATATTCCGGGTGTATATATAGTTATGGCACAAGACACAACACGCACAGTAAAAAAACTTTTCGTATTTGCTATCGTCATGTTTGGCTTTGGTTATGTCATGGTGCCTATCTATGACGTGTTATGTGATATCACTGGACTCAACGGCAAGACTGGAGAGATTTCACAGTCAGAGGCCGAGACCAACCGTGTCGATGTTGACCGTTTAGTGACGGTTGAGTTTGATACCAATGTCAATCCTGCCTTGCCCTGGAAATTCAAGGTGGCTGAATACAAAATGAAGATTCATCCTGGTGAAATTGCCGAGGCCGTGTTTATCGTAGAAAACAAATCGGATAAATCCGTAATCGGACAGGCAGTCCCCAGCGTGGCACCAGCCCAAGCATCGTTATATTTTAATAAAACAGAATGTTTCTGTTTTATTAAACAGGTTCTTGGGCCTAGGGAACGTAAGGAAATGATCGTGCGGTTTGTTGTTGATAGTAAATTACCAGAAAAGATTACAACAATGACGCTTTCATATACTTTTTTTAGAGTTCCTGACAGTAATGATGTCATAGTCTCCGACAAAAAATCTGTTAAGGCGATAAATACTAAAGATTGGTAAAACAATAAATAATCGAAATGAGGAATAGTTATGTCTGACTCACACAGTGCATATTTTATCCCGGAACCGAGCCGTTGGCCGATTGTAGGAACCCTGGCTTTGTTTACCACTTTTATTGGTGGTGGCATGATGTTGAATGGATCGGGTTTTGGTACATTTATCCTGGGTCTTGGTATAGCCGCAGTTATCTATATGTTTGTCGGATGGTTTTCTGATGTGATTGGTGAAAGCCTTGCCGGAAACTATAACAAGCAGGTTGATTCCAGTTTCCGTTGGGGAATGAGTTGGTTCATCTTCTCTGAAGTGATGTTTTTTGCTGCATTCTTTGGCGCCTTATTCTATACACGTGTGTTGTCTGTGCCATGGCTGGGTGGCGAAGGCGCAGGTTTCCCAACAAACCAATTCCTGTGGCCTAACTTTGAAGCAGTATGGCCGCTATTGACGACGCCTGATATGACAGTATCCGGTGTTGAATCCAGGTTCATGGCAATAAAAGATATTATTCCTGTCTGGGGTGTTCCTGCCGTGAATACGGCGATTCTTCTCTCTAGTGGCGCGACGATTACCTTTGCACACTGGGCCTTGAAGAAAGGCGAACGTTCAGCCTTATGCTGGTGGTTGGCCGCAACTGTTTTTCTGGGTTTTATCTTCGTATACTTTCAAGCAGGAGAATATGCCCACGCTTATCATGAGTTGGATCTCACGCTAAGTTCAGGCGTCTATGGCTCGACCTTTTTCATGTTAACGGGCTTCCACGGTTTTCATGTCACCATGGGCGCAACCATGATATTGGTTCTCCTGTTTAGATCAATGAAAGGACATTTCTCAGCGTATGACCATTTTGCCTTTGAAGGTATTGCCTGGTATTGGCACTTTGTTGACGTGGTCTGGTTAGGTTTGTTTATCTTTGTCTACTGGATTTAATTTCAACAGAAAAGAAATAGTTGAATGACGCTGCAGCAGCGCTATTTCTATTTGGGGGATTGAAGACCAAGGCCGTGAGGTTGAATCCAGCCTAATTTGTAGCCGATAATTAATGAAACGAAAAGGGTAATTGAAAGCGCTATTCTAAAAGTAAGTGAAGTAACTAATCTATTTGACCCGGAGTTATCTTTGGCCAGGAAAAAAAGTCCAGACAACAAAGAAAAGCCTATCGAGAGAAGTAAAACCACGATGTATATTTTAAAAAGAACAGCAGCGGTCATTTAATGTACCGGTAATTTTGTTGTTGATATTCAAGCAGTATAACCAGCATATAATTTGAAGTATCATAATAAATGAAATTAATTATTGGCAATTGGTGTTTTTGTCCGAGATTGATTACAAGCTTGCTTGCATTGGTATTTTTCGGTTTGTTTATTTCGCTGGGTTTCTGGCAACTGGATCGTGCAGATTATAAAAGAACTTTATATTCAGATTTTGAAAACAGGCAATCAGGACAAGCAATTGATCTCAATCATGACAATACAAAATTATCTAATAAAGAAGAAATAATTTGGCGACATGTTAATGCAACAGGAGAATTTCTGGAGCAATATCAAATACTGTTAGATAACCAGGTAGAACTAGGACAAGCGGGCTACTATGTTTACACCCCTTTTAAGTTAGAACAAAGCGAGCATGTGGTGTTAATAAACCGCGGTTGGTTGTCGGCAGGTAATGATCGCACCGCGAGTCCGGAAATAATCATGACGAATGGGTTTGTGAATATTAAGGGTGTTGCTAAGGAAGAACCAAAAACAGGGTTGTTGTTAAAAGAAATGCCGCCGGAACAAATGAATAAAGGTATTTATCGGGTACAACGACTGAATATTGATGAGGTGGCGGAGTTAACAAAAACAAAACTTTTGCCATACATTGTTAGATTAGAGCCGGGGTCAGAACATGGTTATCGTAGACAATGGCGATTACCCGGTTCAGGTGTAAGTATACATAACGGCTATGCTTTTCAATGGTTCGCTTTTGCAACAGCATTATTGATTATATATTTGGTTTTAAATATCAAGAACATACAAAGGATGGGACAAAGCGTATGAGCGAAGAAGGAAACGACAAAAATAATAAAATAATATTAATTCTTATCGTCATAGCGTTTACCAGTCCGTTGATATTGTCATGGTATGTATTTAATTACACCAATTTTCTTGAAAACAGAGGCATGTCAAATCATGGTGAACTTATAGTTCCACCAAGACCTATAGTCGATTTGTCATTGATAGACCCGATAAAGGCAGACAGGAAAGAAAGCTTACATGGCAAATGGAGCATGGTTTATGTTACCAGGTCGTGTGACAAGCTGTGCGTAGATAACGTCTACCGTATGCGCCAAATCCATATAGCAATGGACAAACATTCGCTGCGGGTACAAAAGGTTTTGTTATTAACACAACAACACGCAAATGAATTATCGGACTTGTTGGTCAATTACGCAGGACAACAAGTGATCAATACAGACTTATTAGATACAAACGCACTACTTGATAAGTTTCGTTTAACGAGTTCAGATAATCCATTGGAAGCAGGACGCATATATATAATTGATCCTCTTGGAAATCTAATGATGAGTTTTGAGCCCGATGCAAATCCAAGAGACATCATGCAAGACTTAAAAAAATTATTAAGAGCATCACGTATCGGTTAGTCCAGTTAGCAAACCTATTCAGATAGTCTTTATGCAAAAAAGTAAGTCATTATTAAATATCACACGTGTTACGTATGCCCTGGCATTGGCCGTCATTGTTTTAGGCGCGTATGTGCGTTTATCCGATGCCGGTTTAGGTTGTCCAGACTGGCCCAGGTGTAGTTTCCCGCCGTAAGGCCGAACGCCATTTGAAAATTCCTCCAGACATGATCACCATCAACCATCAACCCGGATCGGTTTTCCTGTCCCCGAGTAAATGAAACATCGTAGTATTAACATGGCTTGCTACTTGAGATGAAAAATGACGATATCTAGAATTTTACTGTTGCAACTGACACTGGGATATCTGATAACCTGGTGCCAGGATGCCACTGCACACGGTGGTGTTGGTATGGAAGACGATGTGTGTGTGATCAAAATCGGGTTTCTGAAAGCGCATTTTACTATCTATCAACCGAAAACTTACGGGACACAGGAATTTTGCGAAGACATTCCCGAAGTGGCCAGCAGCGTATTTGTGATTGATTACCTGCACGATTTCCTCAAGGAAATGCAAGTCGATTTTCGTATTATCAGGGATGTTAATAATTTCAGTATTTTCGCCAACTGGGATGATATTACCGGTCTCGAGGATATCGAACAGGATACGGTTTTTTATCTACCGTCGGTGAAGCGACCGGACGGTGTGCTCACGGTTAATTACGATTTTCAGCAGGCCGGGGGCTATATCGGCATTGTGACAGCCGTTCATCCCGAAAAGGAAAAAACTTATCATGCGGTGTTTTATTTTCAGGTGGGTGGGACCGACTACGGCTATCTGCCACTCTTTATCGCACTGCTGGTCCTTGCGCAGGCGCTCTACTGGTTCAGTAACAGAGTTCCCGTAAAATAGGCTGTCGGATTATGCTGCGCTAATCCGACCTGCGCTTCTGGAATACCAGGGCTTTCTGTCAACAACATAAACATAAAATCCCACGAAGGTTGTATGATGTAACTATGCACACACGCTGGCTGTTTTTGGTCACAATCCTTTTTGCACTATTGTGTTTTCCGCCTCAGTGGTATCCTCTAGCACTGCGCATGCAATTAAGCCAGTGGTTCGGCGCAGATGATTATCGTGCACTGCCCGAGGGGAAAACTGTCACTGATTTAAAGGCAGAAATCCCCTGTCCTGAGGACCTGTTGAACTGGCGGGATGCGCAAACCATTGCCGGTGTCGATATTCGCCGCTCACCCACCTGTATTGCTGACAATCCTTATGCAGTAGCGGCTTTCGTGCGTGGAACAAACAATGTCTCTCAGCAGGTTCTTATGGCCAGTGGCCTGACCCCGGATGCGGTGGTAAAAGGACGGGACCTGGATGGTGACGGCGACCCGGACGAAATCCACATCCGCCTGGAGGTCGTCGAACTCAACGGTGGTTCACCGGAAGGCAATGTACCAACGACCCGGTATGCCATCGCGCCCGGTATCAGGCCGGGATTCTGGGTTTTCGTACCCAAGATGTTTGGCATGGCAACCGAGAACTTCGAGTCGCTCAAGGCACGTGCCATGTTGCGTCTGCCTTCACCGGCGATTCGCGTTGAACAGGGCGACCGAGTAAAAATCACCTTGGAAAACAGTCATTACATGCCGCACACGATTCACTTTCACGGAGTAGACCATCCATTCGTCGATGCGGATGGTGAAGGCAACGACGGTACCCCGCTGACCAGCGAGAAACCGGTGCTGCCCGGTAGCGCACGTACCTATGACCTGCAACCGCGTCAGAGTGGCACCATGTTTTATCATTGCCATGTCCAACCCCACGTACATATCATGATGGGACTGCAGGGACTGTTCGTTGTCGAGGAAAACCGGCCGAACAACTGGCTGCAAACCCTCAACGTTGGCGCCGGTCACGTACGCGTGCCATCGGTCGCAGTGACAGAACAGTTCGACCGTGAATACGATTTGCACTATCTCGACGTCGATATCGATCTGAACAACCGCATTCAACGCTTCAATGACCCGCGTCTGATAGCCCGGGAGATGCACCGCCGCTATGATATCACTGACGCAAAAAGCGATTTCTTTACCCTCAACGGCCGCTCATTTCCCTATACGTTTCGCGAATCGTTGGTGGTAACAAAACCCGATGAGCATATTAAATTACGTATAGTTAACGGTGGCAGTATCGGTATTGCGCTGCATACCCACGGACACAAAGTCACGGCCACCCATTATGACGGTGTGGCCGTCAAACCTGCAGCACGAATCATTCGCGACGTGGTGTGGATTGCCAGCGCCCAGCGTGTAGACCTGGACCTGGAGACCACTAATGACGGGCTGCATTCCTACGGGGCTGGAATCTGGCTGCTGCATGATCACCAGGGAAAGGGTGTCACCAACGATGGCATCGGGCCGGGCGGTAACATCAGCGCCATTGTTTACGAAGACTATTTGCAGGAAAACGGCTGGCCCAGAACGCAGGGCGTGGATCTGAGCCGGTTTTTCACTGAAGCCTATTATCGGAAAGAAGTTCCGGTGTGGGACAATCTGGCTACCGGGACATTTTCAGACGCGGAGTCTGATTTATGGATGTTGATACGCTTGTTGGGGTTGGGGCTTTCGCTGGGAGTCATGGTGGCGCTAGTGATTAATGCAATCAATAAACGCAGGTCCTAGAATGGAAAAGCGCGAATGGTTCGCGGAATAAATCCCGCTCCTGCTGTTTATAAGAGCGCTGTCGGATT